>NZ_JBEYVC010000280.1:0-8618 GCF_040643855.1 Streptomyces sp. NPDC047072
CCTGGTCGCCCGCCACGACCTCACCGTCGGCTTCGCCGCGCTCGCCCTGCTGATCGCGGTCTTCCTCGGCGCGATGCACGCGCTCGCGCCGGGCCACGGCAAGACCCTGATGGCGGCGGTGGCCGCGGCGCGCGGCGGCAAGGCCCGGATGAAGGACGTCCTGCCGCTCGCCGCGTCGGTGACGGTCACCCACACGCTGGGCGTGGTCGCCCTGGGTCTCCTGGTCACCGCGGGTTCGGCGGCGGCCCCCTCGGTGATCGCCTGGCTGGGCATCGCGAGCGGGGTCCTGGTGACGGGGGCGGGCGTGACATTGCTGCGCCGAGCGCTGCGCAGCCGTAGGCACACGGACGAGCACCGGCATGACCACGAACACGAGCACACACATGAAGAGACCGAGGAACGTCCCCTGGTCCTGGTCGCGGCCCACGCGGAACCCGCCGCGGCCACCACCGCACCCCGCGCCCACGCACACACCCACCACCCCCATGACCACAGCCACGATCACGACCATGGCCACAGCCATGATCACGGCCACAGTCATGACCACGACCACCCGCACCCCCACACCCACGACCACCCCCACACCCTCGAACACACCCACGGCGGCTTCACCCACACGCACGCCGTCGCCCCCACCGTCCGCGGCACGATCCTCCTCGGCTTCGCCGGTGGCCTGGTCCCCAGCCCCTCCGCCGTCGTCGTCCTCGTCGGCGCGGCCGCGCTCGGGCAGGCCTGGTTCGGCCTCCTGCTCGTCGTCGCGTACGGCGTCGGACTCGCCCTCACCCTGACCGCCGCCGGTTTCGCCGTGGTCAGGCTGGGCAGCGGAGTGACGCGGGTGCTGGACCGGCGCCCCCGGCTCGCGGCGAGCCCGCTGACCGCTCTGGTGCGCAGGACCGCACCTCTGATGTCGGCGTTGGTCGTCGTGGCGCTCGGGGCGGGTTTGGTGCTCAAGGGGGCGGCATCCGCACTCGGCTGAGCTACTTTTGTGAAGAAATCATGCGAAGTCGGCGGAGTGCGAAGGGGGACGCCCGTGTCCGAAGAACCGGGCAGTGAACGGGTGATCGCGGACCGCTACCGTCTCCTGTCGCCGCTCGGCGAGGGCGGCATGGGGACGGTCTGGCGCGCCCGCGACGAGGTGCTGCACCGCGAGGTGGCCGTCAAGGAGGTACGCGCGCCGCACGGACTGCCCTCGCAGGAGGTCGAGCGGCTCTACGCCCGTCTGGAGCGGGAGGCCTGGGCGGCGGCCCGGGTGGCGAACCGCAATGTGGTGACCGTGTACGACGTGGCCACCCAGGACGGCCGCCCGTGGATCGTCATGGAGCTGGTGCGCGGTATCTCCCTGGCCGACCTGCTGGACACCGAGGGCCCCCTGGCCCCGCAGCGGGCCGCGTACATCGGCGCCGAGGTGCTCTCCGCGCTGCGGGCCGCCCATGAGGCCGGGGTGTTGCACCGGGATGTGAAACCGGCCAACGTGCTGATGTCGAACGAGGGCCGTGTGGTGCTCACCGACTTCGGCATCGCGCAGGTCGAGGGCAGTTCCGCGCTGACGATGACCGGCGAGGTCATCGGTTCCCCCGAGTTCCTCGCCCCGGAGCGGGCGCTGGGCCGCACTCCGGGCCCGGAGTCCGACCTGTGGTCGCTGGGCGTGCTGCTGTACGCGGCCGTCGAGGGCAACTCCCCGTTCCGGCAGACCACCCCGCTCAGCACCCTGCGCGCGATCGTGGACGAGGAGCTGCCGCCGCCGCATCGGGTCGGTCCGCTCGCCCCGGTGATCGAGGGGCTGCTGCGCAAGGACCCGGCCGAGCGGCTGCCGGCCGACCGGGCCGAGCAGGAGCTGCGGATCGTCGCGGCGGGAGGCACGCCCCGCGCGGACACGGTGCCGGCGGCGCCGTACGCCCCCACGGTCGCGGCCCCCTTCCCCCAGGAGCCGCCGCCCACGGCGTACCAGCCCGCTCCGTCGTACCCCACCGCCCCCACGTCACCGACGTCGCCGACGGCCGACCGGGAGCCCGACCGCAACCGGCACGCCGGCATCGTGCTGATCATCGGCGTCCTCGCCATCGCGCTGGCCGTCGCCGGGCTGACGTACGCCCTGCTGAACAGAGGCGGCGACAACGACGGGCAGACCGCCAAGGACACCAACCCGGTGGCGAGTTCACCGACACCGACCGACACCGGGACCGAGGAGTCGGGCGAGGAGACCCCGACGCCGAGTCAGGAGGAGAGCAGGAGCAGCGCGCCCCCGGCGCAGTCGGTGGACGCCTCGCTGACCGGTTCGAACACCGACTACTCCGGCAGCTGTCCGCCGGACAGGTCCGCGGCTCCGACCTTCACGGCCACGCTGACGGTGAGCCGGCTCCCGGCGACGGTGACCTACCGCTGGGTGTCGAAGAACGGCTCGGTGAACGGCGACTGGAAGACGATGACGTTCCCGGCCGGTGGCGGAAAGTCGCAGCAGGACCGGCGGTTCATCACCACGGAGGACGACAGCGGGACGTTCCAGGACGTCATCAGCGTGGAGGTCCGCGACCCGGTCCAGGAGACGTCCAACTCGGTGCCGTTCTCCCTTACTTGTGTGGGGGAGACCTCGTCCCCTACGGGCGAGGCCTCCCCCACGGTGTCTCCCTGACCGAGGTCAGGCCGCGTTGCGGAACACCGGCAGGTAGCCGCCGGACTGGCCCGACGCGGTCGGGTGGTACGACTCGCCGATGTTGAGCAGGTTCAGGCTGTGCAGCCAGGCGCTGCCGGAGCAGAGCTCGTGGCCGGTGAAATTCCCCCGGACGTCGGCCCAGGCGAAGCCGTGGTCCGCGGCGCGCTTGGCGATGGCCGTGTCGAGGTAGTCCGCCGCGTCGTTGATGGCCTTCCGCTTGGTCTCGGAGAGGCCGACGCAGGTGGTGCCGAGCTTGTAGAAGCGGGGGTAACCGAGCACCACGACACGGGCGTTGGGGGCCCGGCCGCTGATCGCCGAGTAGACGTTGTCGAGTTGGGCGGGCAGCGTCGAGTCGACGTACGCCCGCGCGGTGTTGATGCGGGAGAGGCAGGAGCTGTCGGACTGGAGCACACAGGTCGTCATGACGTCGGAGAAGCCGGCGTCGTTGCCTCCGACCGAGATGGAGACGAGTGCGGTGGCCGAGGTGAGTGGGGTCAGCTGATTGGCCAGAACGTCACCCGTACGAGCGCCCGAGCACGCCGTAAAACTGAAGGACGAGGGTGAGTTGGCGGCCGCCCAGAGGTAGGGGTAGGCCTTCGTGCTGCGTTTGCAGTCGCCGCTGGAGCCGATGTAGCTGCCCGCGCCGACTCCCGAGGAGTAGGAGTCGCCGAGGGCCACATAGGGGCCCGTTGCGGCCTGGGCCGGGCCGGCCTGGGTGAGGACGGCGACGGTGGCGAGGAGGAGTGAGCTGACGTAAGCGGCAAGTCGGGAACGTCTCATGGAACCTCCCTTTAGCAGGATCTCTGCCACCACCGTCGTACCAACTACGCGCATCAACGGGAAGTGTCCATGCCAAAGGCACGTTTGATTTCATGCGCATGACAGATTTGTTGACTACCGCTCAACTCCCTTGATCTACGCAGGTAGTTGGTCCACCCTTTACCTCAGCCGGGAGCGGAACGCGACGCTCCAGGTCGTGTGCGCGTGCTCGCGCACACCCCCCACGGACGCGCGGCCGACCCAGCCGCGCGTCGCCTATGAGGAGGACTCCCTCGTAATGGCACAACTGCGTAGCAAGAAGCTCCGGTTCGCCGCGATAACCAGCCTGGCGACCGCCGCCCTCGTGGGCGGGTTCACCGCCCTCCCGGCTCAGGCCGCCCCCGCCGAGGGCAAGGTCCTTGCCGCCGACTCCCCCACGGCGATCAAGGACAGCTACATCGTCACGCTCAAGAGCGGCTCCGCCGGCTTCAAGGCGAGCTCGAGCGCCGGCAAGAACCTGGTCGAGGAGTACGGCGGCAAGGTCGACAAGACCTTCGGCACCGTGCTCAACGGCTACTCGGCCACGCTCTCCGCGACCGAGGCGAAGAGACTCGCGGCCGACCCTGCCGTGGCCACCGTCGAGCAGAACCAGACCGTCAAGCTGGCCGACACCACGCAGTCCAGCGCCCCCTGGGGCCTCGACCGCATCGACCAGGCCGCGCTTCCGCTCTCCGGGACGTACGCCTACCCGGACAGCGCGGGCAGTGGCGTGACCGTGTACGTCATCGACACCGGCGTGCGCATCACCCACACCCAGATCTCGGGCCGTGCCACCTACGGCTACGACGCGGTCGACGGCGACACCACCGCCTCCGACGGCAACGGCCACGGCACCCATGTGGCCACCACGATCGCGGGTACCACCTACGGTGTCGCCAAGAAGGCGAACATCGTGGCGGTCCGGGTGCTCGACAACAGCGGCTCGGGCACCACGGCCGGTGTGATCGCGGGCATCAACTGGGTGACCAACAACCACACCACCCCGGCGGTCGCCAACATGTCGCTCGGCGGCTCCGCCTCCACCTCGCTGGACACCGCGGTCGCCAACTCCATCGCGAGCGGCGTCACTTACGCGGTCGCGGCGGGCAACAGCTCCGCCAACGCCTCCTCGTACTCCCCGGCCCGCGTCGCCACGGCGATCACGGTCGGCGCCACCACCAGCACGGACGCCAAGGCCAGCTACTCCAACTACGGCTCCACGCTGGACATCTTCGCGCCCGGCTCCTCCATCACGGCGGGCTGGTACACCAGCGACACCGCGACGAACACCATCTCCGGCACCTCGATGGCGACCCCGCACGTCGCGGGCGCGGCCGCGGTCTACCTGGCGAGCCACACCTCGGCGACGCCCGCCACGGTCGCCTCGGCCCTGGTCAACGGCGCCACGTCCAACGTGGTCACCAGCGCCGGCACCGGCTCGCCCAACAAGCTCCTGAGGCTCGTCCCGTAGCAACCGCACATCCGTTCCCCGGAGATGCTTTGCGCCTCCGGGGAACACCCATGTCCAAGTCCATACCAGTTCGTCTTGACGGCTCGTACAACACTGAGCGACATTGAAGCCCGGCATCAGGCGCTTTCTGGGGGGAAACGTCGCCCATGCACATCACACGTATCCGGACATCCTCAAGGCCGTCGAGCGGTGAGGTCACGCCTCTGCTCGCCGGCGCCGCGACCGCCGTGGCGGCCTTCGGCGCACTCCTCGCGCTCACCGGCTCGCACTCGCCGCTGCGCGCCCCGCTCGTTCTCTTCTTCCTGCTCGCGGCACCCGCCGCCGCGATCGCCGCCGCCCTGCGCGGTCTCGATCCCTACGGCCGGCTGGTGGCCGCCGTGGCCGGCTCGGTCGCGCTCAACATGCTGGTGGCGCAGGGCATGCTGGCCACGCACCGCTGGTCGGCGCGCGGCGGTGTGATCGCGGTGACCGTCATCAGCTGCCTGCTCCTCCTGGCGGTGCTGGTGCGGCGGCGGCGCGGTGCGAAGGGCCGGGACATCTGACGTGGACATCAGCGTGTACCGTCCCGGCGAGCTGACCGCCGCCGACCGGGCGGCGTGGACGACGATGCAGTCCAAGGCCCATCTGCACGGTGCGCCGGAGCTGGCGAACCCCTTCCTGTCCCCCGAGTTCGCGCTGGCGGTGGGCCGGGTCAGGCGGGGCGTGCGGATCGCCGTGGTCCGCGATCCGAACGGCGAGCCCGCCGCCTTCCTGCCCTTCCAGCGGACGGCCGCCGGAGTGGGCCGCGCGGTCGGCCTCGGCGTCTCGGACGCGCAGGGCCTGGTGCACCGGCCCGGACTCGCCCTGGACACCCGGGAGTTGCTGCGCGCCTGCGGGCTCGCGGTCTGGGAGTTCGACCATCTCGTGGGCGGACAGGGGCTGTTCGAGGCCGGCGTCTCGGCCACCTTCCCCTCGCCGGTCATGGACGTGGACCAGGGGTACGACACGTATCTGGCCGAACTGCGGGAACGTTCACCCAAGTTCACCCGGACCACTCTCGCCAAGGAGCGCCGCCTCGGCCGTACCGCGAGCGCCGTGCGCTACGTCCACGACGAGCGCGATCCCGCCGCCCTGCGCACCCTGATGGAGTGGAAGTCCGCGCAGTACCGCAGGACCGGCCGCAGCGACCGCTTCGCGCACCCCTGGATCGCCCGGCTCGTGGAGCAGCTGTTCCACACCCGTTCCGAGCCGTTCGCCGGGATCCTGTCCGTGCTGTACGCGGACGGCAAACCGGTCGCCGCCCACTTCGGGCTGCGCACCGAGCGGATCCTCGCGTGCTGGTTCCCGGCGTACGACCCGGCGTACGCGAAGTACTCTCCGGGGCTGATCCTGCATCTGCGCATGGCCGAGGCGGCCGCCGCCGACGGCGTCGCGCACCTCGACCTCGGCCGGGGCCACAAGGAGTACAAAGACTCCCTGAAGACACGGGAGTTGACCGTGTCGGAAGGGTGGGTGACCCGCCGGCACCCGGTCGCGGTCGGACACCGCGTCCGCCGGGTTCCGGTGCGGGCACTGCGCAACACCGTCACGTCACGTCCGGAGCTGTTCGAGCCCGCCGACAGGCTGCTCAAGAAGATGGGCCGAATACGCTCTCGCGCGACTGTAACGGTCAAACCAACAAAAACGTGAGGCCTCGTTCCAGGTCTTGCCATACGGGTTCAATCGTCAATACCGTCGTACATCTCACCCGCATCGGTCGGTCACCAAGCGGCTCCAGGGGAGGGCTCAGGACCGCGACGGACCGGGGCGGGGCGCGGTAGGGGGGTGCTCGGTGATCGCGTTCTGGGTGATCGAGTCGTGCCGCGCGACCGGCTGTCGTTCTTCGGCGGCGGTCGGCCAGCTTTGCCAGCTCACTCACGCTCCGGGGAGACCTTCGTCCGGCATGCCATGAGTGAGATACCCCCCTTTCGAACCGGAGCACCGAAGCGGACCGTCCAGGGGCGGAGGGTCCACCGGACGAGAGGGAACCAGACTCATGAGTTCAGTTCTGCGCCCGCCGACTACGGGCCAGGATGCGCAAGCAGCCAGCCAGTACCGGCCGATCTCCACCCATCTGGCGATAGCGCCACCGGTGAGTGTCGTCATCCCCGCCATGAACGAGGCGGAGAATCTCCCGTACGTCTTCAAGACCCTGCCCGACTGGATCCACGAAGTGGTCCTGGTGGACGGCAACTCCACCGACGACACCGTCGCGGTGGCCCGGGAGCTGTGGCCGGAGGTGAAGGTCGTACGGCAGCGCGGCAGGGGCAAGGGGGACGCGCTGATCACCGGCTTCGAGGCCTGCACCGGTGACATCGTCGTCATGATCGACGCCGACGGCTCGGCCGACGGCAACGAGATCGTCAGCTATGTCTCCGCCCTCGTCTCGGGCGCGGACTTCGCCAAGGGTTCGCGCTTCGCCAACGGCGGCGGCACCGACGACATGACCTTCATCCGCAAGCTCGGCAACTGGGCGCTGTGCACGGTCGTCAACCGCAAGTTCGGCGCCCGCTACACCGACCTGTGCTACGGCTACAACGCGTTCTGGCGGCACTGCCTCGACAAGATCGACCTCGACTGCACGGGCTTCGAGGTGGAGACCCTGATGAACATCCGGGTGGTCAAGGCGGGGCTGAAGGTGCAGGAGATACCGAGCTACGAGTATCTGCGCATCCACGGCGCCAGCAATCTGCGGGCCGTCCGGGACGGTTTCCGGGTGCTCAAGGTGATCCTCGGTGAGCGGTCGAACCGGCGCGAGCTGCGCCGCCAGACCCACCACTCCCCGATGCTGGAGACCGCGCGGGGAGAGGTGTCTTGAGCGATCCCGACTTCTCCGTCGTGATCTGCGTCTACACCGAGGACCGCTGGGAGGACATCCTCGCGGCGGTGGCCTCGGTGCGGACGCAGTCCCGGCCGGCCCTGGAGACGCTGCTGGTCGTCGACCACAATCCGGCGCTCCTGGACCGGTTGACCAAGGAGTACAAGGAAGTCGAAGAGGTTCGCGTGTTCGCCAACGCGGGCCCCCGCGGCCTGTCCGCCGGGCGCAACACCGGGATCGCCGCCGCGCGCGGCGAGGTGATCGCCTTCCTCGACGACGACGCCGTCGCCGAGCGCGACTGGCTGCGCCACTTCGCCGCGGGGTACGCCGATCCGCGGGTGATGGCCGTCGGCGGCCGTACGGTCCCGATCTGGGCGTCGGGCCGCCGCCCCGCCTGGTTCCCGGAGGAGTTCGACTGGGTGGTGGGCTGCACCTACCGGGGCATCCCCGCCGGGGTGGTCCGGGTGCGCAACGTCCTCGGCGGCAACGCCTCCTTCCGGCGCAGCGCGTTCGACGCGGCGGGCGGCTTCGCCACCGGCATCGGACGAGACGGCGACAAGCGGCCGCTGGGCTGCGAGGAGACGGAGCTGTGCATCCGGCTCACCCGGGCCAGACCGGACGCGGTGCTCCTGATCGACGACCGGGCGGTGATCCACCACCGGGTGCCCGAGGCGCGCGAGCACTTCGCCTACTTCCGCACGCGCACCTACGCCGAGGGGCTGTCCAAGGCGCTGGTGGCCCGAAGTGTCGGCGCCGACAAGGGACTTGAGTCGGAGCGCCGGTACACCACCCGGGTCCTGCCGTCGGGGGTGGCGCGCGGGCTGCGGGACGCGGTCACCTCCGGGCCGTCCAGCAGCTCCTCC
>NZ_JBEYVC010000281.1:0-8538 GCF_040643855.1 Streptomyces sp. NPDC047072
GTTGTTGATCACGATGCGGTTGTCGAAGAGCAGCTTCACCGGGACCGCGCGGCCAGGACGGCCGGTTCGCGTTCCCGGTCGAGGAGGAAGTCGAGGAGTTCCGCGCGCAGCGGCCGGGACTCGGGGGTGCCGGGCGCGGCGAGTACGGCGGCCAGCGCGGCCCGTACCCGCTCCGGGCCGCCGTCCAGCAGCCCGGTGACCAGCGGGCGCAGCACGGCGCGGACGGCGGGGCCGTGGTCGAGGCGCCGGTCGACGTAGGCGGCCACGTCCCCGGCGGTCTCCGGGCGCGCCCGCACCGCCTCCCGGACCAGCTCGGTGACCCGGCGGGCCAGTGCGGGCGTGGTGACGTCGGCGAGCGTGCGCAGCGCCTCCCCCGCCTCCGGCCGCCGCAGCCGCTCCCGGAAGGCGTCCAGGACCGGGTCGGGATCGGTGGCGAGCGCGGGAACCAGGGCGCTCGCCGGGAACTGCGGGTCGCCGGCGGCGAAGTGCCCGAGCGCCTGCGGGAGATGACGGGCGCGGGTGCGGGGGTCGCGGACCAGCAGGGCGAGCGCGCCGCCGTGCAGGGTGCAGTCCTCGGGGCGGGCGAGCAGCGCGAGGGCCGCGTAGCGCAGCAGTTCGCGGTCGGGCTCGGTGCGGACGTGCGGGGCGGCACGCAGGCCGTACGCCACCGCCGCCACCCGCCGCGCGGGCCGCTCGTCGTGCGCCCACCGGTCCACGGCCCGGCACACCGCCGACGGCTCCTCCTCGGCGAGCACGGCGAGCAGTTCGTCGGCCCGCCGGTGCGCCCGGCCGACGAGGATCTCGGTGAGGTCGTCCAGGGCCCGGGTCCGATGGGTGTGCAGCAGCGCCTGCGCGGCCTTCGCCACGGTCGCGTGCGGGGTCGCGGGCAGCGGCCGCTCGTCGTCGAACCACCGGGCCAGATGCGGCTGTACGGCGGTGGGGTCGGCGGCGAGCAGTTCCGCGACGGTGTCCAGGAACCGGGGGCCGGGCTCCTGCGGCGGGCCGTCGGCGAGGACGAGCCGCCGGAGCAGGTCGAAGCGGGCCGCGTCCGGGACGGGCAGCGCGGTCCAGAAAGCGGGCCCGAACTCGTACGGCAGCGGCCGCTCCCGGCGGCGCCGGTCCACGATCCGGTCGGCGAGCTGTCGTAGGACATCGGTGTACGGCGTCGCGTCGGGCACCCTCAGCAGGACCTCGGCGAGCAGCCGGGCGGCCCACCAGGAGTGCGGGTCGGCGTCGAGGGCGTGCAGCAACTCCTCCAGGCGGTCGGCGAGTCGGGGCGTGCCCTGCTGGCGGGCGACGAGGAGGAGGGCCTGGACGACCGGGCCGATGCGGTGGTGCGGGACGGGGAGGGGGTGCGGGCGGCCGGTGCGGGGGCGGTGGACCAGGGCGCGCAGGGCCTCCTCCAGGTCCAGGTGGGTGCCCTGGATCCAGTCGGCGAGTTCCTCGTGGGCGAAGCGGTAGCCGGTGCCGGCGGGGACGAGGAGGCCCTCGGTGAGGACGGCGGAGGCCCAGCCGGTGCCGCCGCCGAGCCGCGCGGGCGCGGGGCCCCACGGGAACACCGCCTCGAACGACTCCCGGTCCAGCTCGCCCTGCCCGGGCCCGAGACTGCGCCGCGCGGCCTCGTGCACCTGCCCGGCCACCTTGGCGGCGAGCCGCCGTACGGCGGTGCCGCGCAGCCCCTGCTCGGCGGCGAGCCGCACGGCGACGCGCAGGCACATCAGGTCCAGGTACGCGGAGAAGACGTCGTGCCGGTCGGCGGGTGTCTGCGGAGCCCCGGGCAGCGCGGCCCGCACCTCGGCGAGCAGCCGGAGGGTGAGGGGGTGGCGGGCGTCAGCGCCGGTGAGGGCGCCGTCGGGAATGCGGTACCGGACGCGGGCCCGCCGGGCCTCGCCCTCGGAGAGGTCACCCAGCCGAACGCAGCGCGGAAACGGGCGGCGGGCCTGACCGGACGCGTCGGGCTGGGCCGCCCTCGCGTTCCCCTGGTGCTCCGCCCCTACGCCCTGCTCGGGTGCTCCGAGCTGTGCCGACACTCCGGATTGGGCCGACGCTCGGGGTTGGTCCGGGGCTCCGGACTGGGCCGACGCTCCGTCTCCCCGGCACCCCGCCGCCGCGTCCACTCCCGCTGCCAGCCGCCCGTGCAGCATGTCCTCCGGGAAGCCCGCGCACTCCCAGTACTCCTCCCGGCACGCCACGACCAGTCGCGCCCCCGTCTCCCGCAGCCAGGCCGCCGTGCCGTCCGTCCAGTCAGCGAGGCGGTGGGCGAGGACGGGGGGCATCTCCTCGGGGCCGTCGAGGAGGAGGAAGAGGGGTCGGCCTGCGGCGTGGGCGAGGCGGGCCAGGCGTTCGGGGGTGATGTCGCCGAGGTCGCCACCGGCGAGCCGGCGGCCGGCGGGGACCGTGTCCGCCGCGCTCGCGACGATCCGGGCCGCCCGGCTCAGCGCGCGGCGCGCCGCGTCGGCCACGGAGGCGTCCTCGTCCTGGAGGTCGGCACCGCGCAGCCAGAGCGTGGGGGCCGGTGCCGCGCTCCGGTGCCGGCGTGCGGCGAGGACCGCGAGTTCCGTCGTACGACCGCTGCCGGGCGGCCCCACGAGCCCGAGGACGGCGTCCCGCCCTTCGGTGAACTCAGCGAACTCCCGCACCACCGCGCCCCGTTCGACCGGCTCGGCGCCCTCCGCCCGCCCCAGATACCCGTCCAGCACCCCCGGCGGCCCGTCCTGCCCCACGGAGGTCGCCGTCAGCTCCAGCACCCCGGCGAGATTGAGATCGACACCGTACGCCGGCACGGTCGCCGCGTTCTCGGCGAGGAGCGCGGCGAGGGGGTCGTGGTCCGGGGCCAGATAGGGGTGGCCGAGAGGGCTGGAGCCCGACGCCGGGGGCGGGTCACCGAGCAGACCGGAACCCGACGCCGAGGCCGAGCACGGGTCACCGAGCGGATCGGAACCCGAGGCCGAGCACGGGTCGCCAAGAAGACCAGAACCCGACACGGAGCACGGATCACCGAGCAGACCAGAGCCCCACACCTGACTCGGGTCACCGAGAGAGCCGGACCCCGACGCCGAGCACTGGCCGCCCACAGGACCGGAGCCCGAGGCCGAGCACGGGTCGCCAGGAAGACCAGAACCCGACTCGGAGCACGGATCACCGAGCAGACCAGAGCCCCACACCTGACTCGGGTCACCGAGAGAGCCGGACCCCGACGCCGAGCACTGGCCGCCCACAGGACCGGAGCCCGAGGCCGAGCACTGGCCGCCCGCGGAAGCGGAGCCCGGTGCCGAGCACGAGCCGTCCGGAGAGCCGGCACCCGGCGCCTGGCGCGAGCCGCCGGGCGATCCCGGGTCCGGGACCCGGAGTGGGACCGCGAAGCCGATGTCGCGATGGCCGCTCTGGAGCGCCGTGCCCAGGACCGCGACCACCGCTCCGGTCGCCGCGTCGAGCACCGGCCCCCCGGCGGCCCCGCCGCCCAGCCGCAGCGCGTCCCGCCCGGCCGTGCCGATCGCCAACTCCAGTGTGCCCTCGACGAGGTGGAAGCGGTCGGTGGCGGTGTACGTCGCGGTCGTCGAGTCGAGCACCCGCGCCTCGCGCCAGCAGCCCGCGGGCAGCCGGACGTACGCGCCGATGTCGACCCCGCCCCGCACGGACACCGGCAGCGGGTCCACGCCAAGCCCCTCGGTGCGGACAAGCGCCAGGTCCAGCTCGGGCAGCGGGGTCACCGCGTCGGCGCTCACCACACAACTGCGGTCGCTCCCGGCGCGCAGTACGAGCCGGGGCAGGCCGTCGACGGTCTCGTGGCTGGTGATCACCGTGCCGTGGTGGTCGGCGACGAAGCCCGTCCCGCGCGGGCGCCCGGCGAGGTCGTGGATGTGCACGAGCTCCGCGTCACGGCCGGGACCGGGACGCGGCTCATGACCCCCACGCTGCCGCCCCCGCGCATGCCGCGACCGCTCCCCGGACCGCGAACGCTCGTCCCCCTGGGACCGCTCACCCGCCCCGGACCGGTCACCGCGCCGGGAAGACTCGTCGGCTCGGGACCGCTCGTCACCCCGGGAACTCCCGCCGGACCGGGACCACTCACCGGACCCCGAACGCTCCTCACGCCGGGATCGCTCCCCGGACCCCGAACGCTCATCACCCCGGGACCGCTCACCCGCCCCGGACCGGTCACCGCGCCGGGAAGACTCGTCGGCTCGGGACCGCTCGTCACCCCGGGAACTCCCGCCGGACCGGGACCACTCACCGGACCAGGACCGCTCCTCGGCCCGGCCCGACCGCTCCGGACCCGGAGTGGCCCGGTCACCAGCGCCGTGCATGGTCGAACCTCCCCGCCGAACCGCTGTCCCGTATTCGACGGTAGGCGCGCGGTGATCAGCGGGACAGATCGCGTCATGAACGCGCCCCCTTCCGCTCCCCCGGTTCACTCCGAGCGCCTGCCCGCGCGGGTGAATGAATGGGGGACGGCGGATACACCCTAGGGATGGGGGAACCGAGGGGGGACCGTGGAGCGGCGGCACAACCCCGTGATCGCCGCTCCACGGGCAAGAAACCCCGGTGCCCCCACCGGCCGAAGACCGGCGGCCTCAGCCGAAGACGGCCAGGCTCTTCGCCTTGCCCTTCTGCTCCTCCACGAGCGCGAGGAAGCGGTCCTCGGGGTCGAAGACGGCGACCGCGCCGCGGCCCGCGTACTCGTCCGGAATCTCCAGCCGCACCCCGTTGAGGAGCAGCTTGGCCCGCCGGGCGTCGACGTTCCAGCGCGGGAACGCGGCGGTCGCGGCCTCCCCGATCGGCAGCACCGCCAGCTCCTCCTGGTGCTGTGCGAGAGTCCGCGCCGCGTCCAGCTTGTACGGCCCCACGCGGGTGCGGCGCAGCGCCGTGAGGTGGCCGCCGACGCCGAGGTCCGCGCCCAGGTCGCGGGCGAGCGCCCGGATGTAGGTGCCGGAGGAGCAGACCACCGACACGACCAGGTCGAGAACCGCAGTGCCGTCCTCGGCAACCGCGTCCCGGACGTCGTAGACGGTGAAGGACGAGATGGTGACCGGCCGCGCCGGGATCTCGAACTCCTCGCCCTCCCGGGCCCGCTTGTAGGAGCGCACGCCGTCGATCTTGATGGCACTGACCTTGGACGGCACCTGCATGATGTCGCCGCTCAGCTTGGCGATGCCCGCGTCGACGGCGTCCCGGGTGACCTTCGAGGCGTCCACCGACCCCGTGATCTCGCCCTCGGCGTCGTCGGTGAGCGTGCTCTGGCCGAGCCGGATCGTGCCCAGGTACTCCTTCTCGGTCAGCGCGAGGTGCCCGAGGAGCTTGGTCGCCTTCTCGACACCGAGGACGAGCACGCCCGTCGCCATGGGGTCGAGGGTGCCGGCGTGTCCGACGCGGCGGGTCCTGGCGATCCCGCGCATCTTGGCGACCACGTCGTGCGAGGTGAAGCCCGACGGCTTGTCGACGATGACAAGGCCGTCGGGCGTGGTGTTCTTCGGGGTCATTCGGAGGCGTCGTCCTCGTCGGGCTTCTTGTAGGGATCGGCGTCCCCCGCGTACGCGGCGCCGGCGGACGCCTCGCGCACCTTCTCGTCGGACTGGCGCGCCTTGTCGAGGAGGTCCTCGATGGTCTTGGCGGTGTCCGGGAGGGCGTCGGCCACGAAGGTGAGCGTCGGGGTGAACTTCACGCCCGCCGCCGCGCCGACCGCGGAGCGGAGCACGCCCTTGGCGCTCTCCAGTCCGGCGGCCGCGGCCGCCCGCTCCTCGTCGTCGCCGTACACCGTGTAGAAGACGGTCGCCTCCCGCAGGTCACCCGTGACGCGGGTGTCCGTGATGGTGACGTGCGAGCCGAGCCGCGGGTCCTTGATCCCACGCTGCAGCTTCTGGGCCACCACCTCTCGGATGAGGTCCGCCAGCCTCTTGGCACGCGCGTTGTCGGCCACTGGTCCGTCTCCTTAAGTGCTTACTACTTGCTTCAGTCTTCGTCGCTGTGGAGCCTGCGTCGAACGGAGAGCAGTTCCACCTCGGGCCGTGCGGCGACCAGCCGCTCGCAGCGGTCCAGTACGTCGGTGAGGTGTCCCGTGTCCCCGGAGACCACCGCGACCCCGATCTCGGCCCTGCGGTGGAGGTTCTGGCCGCCCGTCTCGGCCACGCTCACCGCGTACTTGCGCTGGAGCTCGGCCACGATCGGACGGACGAGTGAGCGTTTCTCCTTCAGCGAGTGGACGTCGCCGAGGAGCAGGTCGAAGGACAGAGTCCCCACGTACATGTGTGTGTCCGGATGTCCCGCCGGTTCGGGGTACGGGCACCGCACTTGGGCGCCGATACGGGAACCGTACACGCAACGGCCGGAGCCGATCGACGGATATTCACTCCGCCGACCGGCTCCGAGCGTGTGCTACGACGATCAGACGCGAGGCTTCTCGCGCATCTCGTACGTCGCGATGACGTCGTCGATCTTGATGTCGTTGAAGTTTCCGAGGTTGATACCGCCCTCGTAGCCTTCGCGGATCTCGGTGACGTCGTCCTTGAAGCGGCGCAGGCCCTCGATGTTGAGGTTCTCCGCGATGACCTTGCCGTCGCGCAGGAGTCGGGCCTTGGTGTTGCGCTTGACCTCGCCGGAGCGGATGAGAACACCCGCGATGTTGCCCAGCTTGGACGAGCGGAAGACCTCGCGGATCTCCGCCGTACCGAGCTCGACCTCTTCGTACTCCGGCTTGAGCATGCCCTTGAGGGCCGCCTCGATCTCCTCGATCGCCTGGTAGATGACCGAGTAGTAGCGGACGTCCACACCCTCGCGCTCGGCCATCTGCGCCGCGCGGCCGGCCGCGCGGACGTTGAAGCCGATCACGATGGCGTCCGAGCCCATCGCCAGGTCGATGTCCGACTCCGTGACCGCACCGACGCCGCGGTGCAGGACGCGGATGTCGACCTCTTCGCCGACGTCCAGCTGGAGCAGGGAGGACTCGAGGGCCTCGACGGAACCAGAAGCGTCACCCTTGATGATGAGGTTGAGCTGCTGGACCTCGCCGGCCTTGAGCACCTTGTCCAGGTCCTCGAGCGAGACGCGGCGCGTGCGCTTGGCGAAGGCCGCGTTGCGCTCGCGGGCGGCACGCTTCTCGGCGATCTGGCGGGCCGTGCGGTCCTCCTCGACGACGAGGAAGTTGTCGCCCGCGCCCGGGACGTTGGTGAGACCCAACACCTGGACCGGGGTCGACGGACCGGCCTCGGCGACGTTGTTGCCGTTGTCGTCGAGCATGGCGCGCACGCGGCCGTAGGCGTCGCCCACGACCATGGTGTCGCCGACCCGCAGGGTGCCTCGCTGCACGAGGACCGTCGCCACGGCACCGCGGCCGCGGTCGAGACGGGACTCGATGGAGATGCCCTGCGCGTCCTGGTTCGGGTTGGCCCGCAGGTCGAGCGAGGCGTCCGCGGTGAGGACCACGGCCTCCAGCAGGGAGTCGATGTGCAGACCCTGCTTGGCGGAGATGTCGACGAACATGGTGTCGCCGCCGTACTCCTCGGCCACCAGGCCGTACTCGGTCAGCTGACCGCGCACCTTGGTCGGGTCGGCACCCTCGACGTCGATCTTGTTGACCGCGACGACGATCGGGACGTCGGCCGCCTTGGCGTGGTTGAGCGCCTCGATCGTCTGCGGCATGACGCCGTCGTTGGCCGCGACGACCAGGATCGCGATGTCCGTCGACCGGGCACCACGGGCACGCATGGCGGTGAACGCCTCGTGACCCGGGGTGTCGATGAAGGTGATCGCGCGGTCCTCGTCGTTGACCTGCGTCGAGACCTGGTAGGCACCGATGTGCTGGGTGATGCCGCCGGCCTCGCCCGCGATGACGTTCGTCTTGCGGATGGCGTCCAGAAGACGGGTCTTACCGTGGTCGACGTGACCCATGACGGTCACGACCGGCGGACGGACGACCAGGTCCTCGTCGTCGCCCTCGTCCTCGCCGAACTCGATGTCGAAGGACTCGAGCAGCTCGCGGTCCTCCTCCTCGGGGCTGACGATCTGAACCGCGTAGTTCATCTCGCCCGCGAGGAGCTGCAGCGTCTCGTCGGAGACGGACTGCGTGGCCGTGACCATCTCGCCGAGGTTCATCATGACCGCGACGAGCGACGCCGGGTTGGCGTTGATCTTCTCCGCGAAGTCGGTGAGGGAGGCACCGCGCGACAGGCGAATGGTCTCGCCGTTGCCGCGAGGCAGCATCACGCCGCCGACCGACGGGGCCTGCATGGCCTCGTACTCCTGGCGCCTCTGCCGCTTCGACTTGCGACCGCGACGCGCGGGACCGCCGGGACGACCGAAGGCGCCCTGCGTGCCACCACGGCCACCGGGACCACCCGGACGACCACCGAAGCCGGGACGGCCGCCGCCGCCCGCACCGGCACCCGGACCACCGGGACGACCGGCGAAACCGCCGCCACCGCCACCGGGACCGCCGGGACGACCGGCGAAGCCACCCAAAGCACGGCCAAACGCCTCGGTGATCCTCGAGCCGGGGCGCAGGAACCGTACGCCCAGTCGAGGCGCTCGCAAGGCGCAGTAGGC
>NZ_JBEYVC010000282.1:0-8531 GCF_040643855.1 Streptomyces sp. NPDC047072
GGGGCAGCTCGACGCCTGGCGGGCGCCCAGCGCCCAGGCGAAGAAGGAACGTTCCGCCAGCGTCGCCGCCGGCTTCGACGCGAGGACCAGCAAGCGGGTCGCCGCCAAGTCCGGTGCGAAGTTCGACTACTTCCAGAACGCCGACGGCTCCTTCACCCGCAAGATGTCCGAGAACCGGATCAACTACCAGGACAAGTCCGGTACTTGGCAGTCGATCGACACCGGTGTGGCCCAGCGCTCCGACGGCCGCTGGCACGAGCGGTCCAACTCCCTCGGGGTGTCCTTCGCGCCCGCCACCGGCACGGCCCGGACCGGCGGAACCGTCGAACCGGCCGCCTTCACCTGGAAGACGACGGCCGCCGACGACACCCCGAGCCCCAGCCCGTCCGTCACCTCCGGCACCTCCGCGCAGGGCGACCTCGCCACCCTGACCCTCTCCGACAGCGAGTCGGTCTCCTGGTCGCTGGCCGGCGCGAGCGCGGTCACCGGCACCGCCTCGGGCGACTCCGACTCCGTCACCTACGACGGCGTCCTCCCCGACACCGACCTGGTGCTCGCCCCCACCGCCGACGGCGTCAAGGAGTCCCTGGTCCTGAACTCGGCGGACGCGCCGACCAGTTGGGTCTTCCCCATGGCCCTGAAGGGGCTGAGCCTGACCACCGCCTCGGACGGCACGGTCGAACTCGTCGACGCCGGCGGCACGGTGATGGCCACCCTCCCGCAGCCCTTCGCCCGCGACTCGTACGTCGACCCCGCCACCGGCGAGTCCCACGACAACTGGGCCATGACCTACAGCGTCACCCAGGTCGACGGCACGCCCGCCGTGAAGATGACCCTGGACCCCTCCTGGCTCGCCGGATCCGACATCGCCTTCCCGGTGACCGTGGACCCGACGATGACGGTGACCACCGCCGGGCAGACCCTGACGACGTACGTCTACTACCCGAACACCGCCGACTACTCGTCCGACACGATCCTGCGCGTCGGCACCCCGGACGGCGGCTCGTACATCGGGCAGGCGTTCATGAAGTTCCTCGGGCTGCCGGACACCGACGGGTACCACATCACCGACGCCGACCTGCATCTGTTCAACGTGTGGGCGTACACGTGCAGTTCGTCCACCTCGTACAACGTGTATCCGATCACCGAGCAGTGGTGGGTGACCGGCCAGAAGTCCTGGTCGGACCGGCCCGCCACGTCCTCCTCCATAGGCACCTGGTCGGGGACGGTCTCCGACACGGTGTGCGGCAACACCTCGGTGTCCACCGGCACCGGCCAGTGGCAGACCACCGACCTGGACACCGACTGGTTCCAGAAGATCGCCCTCGGCCAGACGGAGAACTACGGTCTGTCGGTCTTCTCCTCGGCAACGAGCTCGAACCAGTGGAAGAAGTTCGACTCGGACCAGGTCGACAGCCACTCGCCCTACATCACGGTGACGTACAGCAAGAACTCCGCCCCGGACATCGAACACACCTATCCCAAGGCGAACTTCACCTCCCCCTCGCTGCGCCCGCAGCTCCAGGTCAAGGCGGTCGACCCGGACTCCTGGCCCACCACCCCGCTCAAGTACGACTTCGCCGTCTACTCCTCCTCCGGTACGCAGATCGACACCTCCGGCTGGCAGACCTCCACCAAGTGGACCGTGCCGTCAGGGGACTTGGACTGGTCGAAGTCGTACTACTGGACGGTCTCCGCGAACGACGGCTGGTCCACCACGACCAGCGCCACCCAGTCCCTGTCCACACTGGTGGCGCAGCCCCTGATCGCCTCCCGTCTCGCGCAGAACGGTGGGCACGGCTACGACGAGGAGGCGGGCAACTTCACCACGGCCGCCACCGACGCCTCCGTCTCCACCGTCGGCCCGTCCCTGGACGTCACCCGCTCCTACAACTCCCTGGACACCAGCACCTCGGGGGCGTTCGGCGCGGGCTGGTCGGCGCTCGCGGACATGCGCGCGGTCATGGACGACGACGGCTCCAAGAGCGTGGTCGTCACCGACGACGGCGGCAAGCGCCAGCGCTGGGGCTGGTCTGCGTCCGGATACGCCCCGCCCATCGGTACATACGGCACCTTCAAGGCGCTGTCCGCCGGGTACTCGCTGACCGAGACCTCGGGCACGACGTACACCTTCGGCACCTCGGGCGGCACCAACATCTGGCTGCTGTCGCAGATCAAGACGCACGCCGGGCTGACCGAGTCGCTCACCTACGACTCCTCGCACCGGCTGAGCACCGTCAAGAGCGACGTCTCCGGGCGCACCCTGTTCCTCACCTGGGCCAAGCCGTCGAGCGCCGCCCACTACCACGTGCAGACGGTCACCACGGACGCGGCCACCAGCGGAGACACCTCCACCGCGGCCCTGTGGAGCTACGGCTACACCGGCGACCGGCTCACCTCCGTCTGCCCGCCGACCGCGACCAGCCCGGCGACCGCGTCGACCTCCTGCCACGCCTACACCTACGTCGACGGCTCCAACTACCCCTCCGCCGCCCTGGACGCCGATCCCAGCGGCTACTGGCGACTCGACGAGGCCTCCGGCGCCACCACCGCCGCCTCCTCGGTGCTCGCCAACGAGCAGACGGACGCGGGCAGTTACAAGAACGCCACGCTCGGCTCCACCGTCGGCCCGCTCACCGGCTCCTCGGCCACCGCCACCACCCTCGCCGGCACCGGCTACGTCAAGGTCCCGGCCGGGCTGCTGCACGCCAGCACCACCAGGGCGGTCTCCCTGTGGTTCAAGACGGCCAAGAAGGGCGTCCTGATCGGCGACCAGTCCAAGGCGGTCGGCGGCACCACGGCCTCCGGCACCTGGACACCTGTGCTGTACGTGGGTTCGGACGGCAAGCTGCGCGGTCACTGGTGGAGCGTCAGCGGCTCCGGCAGCTCCGACTTCGGCTCCACGAGCACCGTCACGGACAACGCCTGGCACCACGCGGTGCTCAGCTCGGACGGCGCCACGCAGACCCTCTACCTGGACGGCGTCAAGCAGGACACCTTCTCGGGTACGCCCGACGATCAGGACAACGTCTACACCTACATCGGCGCCGGGTTCGCCACCTCCTGGATCGACTCCCCGGGCGACGTCAGCTACTTCACCGGCTCCCTCGCCGACGTCTCTTTCTACAGCCACCCGATCACCGCCTCCCAGGCCGGCGACCTGTACGCGAGCGGCACCGCGAGCGCGGCCCTGCTCACCAAGGCGGCGAGCCCGACCGGTCGTACCGTCGCGGCGGTCTCGTACGACACCGCGGCCGACCGGCTGACCGACGTCACCGACGAGCACGGCGGCACCTGGCACCTCGGCACCCCGACGGTGGCCGGCTCCAGCGCCGTCTTCCGCGGCACGGTGCTCGGCGCCGACCCGGCCGGGTACTGGCAGCTCGGCGACGCCGACGACGGCGGCTCCGCGACCTACGCGGCCGACGAGGTCAACGGCGGCGACGGCACGTACAACAACGTCACCCTCGGCGTCAGCGGGCCCTTCGGTGCGAAGGACAGCACCGCGAGCACCGCCGCCTCCTTCGACGGCACCGACTCCTACGTCTCCGTCCCGCCCGAGCTGCTGCACTCCGGTACCAAGCGCTCGGTGGGCATCTGGTTCAAGACCTCCACCTCCGGTGTGCTGATCGGCGACCAGTCGGTGCAAATCGACGGGGCCACGGCGGCCTCCGGTAGCTGGACGCCGGTGCTGTACGTCGGCTCGGACGGCAAGCTGCACGGCCACTGGTGGAGCGTGAGCGGCTCCGGCAGCTCCGACTTCGGCTCCACCGGGAAGGTCAACGACAACTCCTGGCACTACGCGGTCCTCAGCTGCGACGACGACAGCCAGGCGATGTTCCTCGACGGCACCAAGCAGGACACCTTCTCCGGCACCCCGAACGACCAGTCCAACGCCTACACCTACATCGGCGCGGGCTTCGCCAAGAGCTGGCTCGACTCCCCGGGCGAGGTCAGCTACTTCAAGGGCTCGCTCGCCGAAGTCGCCTTCTACGACCACAATCTGACGTCGGCTCAGGTGGCGGGCCAGTGGAACGCCTACAAGCAGTCCACGGGCACCATCGCCACCGAGTCCGTGGACGTGACGGACCCCGGCCATCACACGCTGACCAGTACCTACGACCTGTCCGACGGCGGCCGGATGCTGACCGACACGGACGGCACGGGGGCCACCACCTCCTACGGCTACGACACCTCGGGCTTCCTCTACACGACGACCGACGGCAACGGGGACGTGACCACCACCGGCCACAACTCCCGCGGTGACGTGGTCTCCCGCACCACCTGCCAGGACCAGTCGGCCTCCAAGTGCTCGACCTCGTACTTCACTTACTACCTGAACGCCGACTCCGACACGGACCCGCGCAACGACCAGCTGCTCACCTCGTCCGACGGGCGGTCGTCGAGCTCCACGGACACCACTTACCGGACCGTCAACACCTATGACACCAACGGCAATCAGCTGACCTCGACCACTCCGGCGGTCACGGGCCACAGCGCCGGCCTGACGACGAAGAAGACGTACACCACGACCAGTACGGCCGGTTACGTCTCCGGGACGGTCGCCCCGGCCGGGCTGCTCGCGTCCACGACCACGCCCGGCGGCGCGGTGACGTCGTACCTCTACTACGCGAACGGCGATCTGGCGCAGGCGACTTCACCGCTCGGCCTGATCACCCGCTTCACCTACGACTCCCTCGGCCGGGTGCTGACGAAGACCGAGATCTCGGACACCTACCCGGCGGCCCTGGTCACGCGCTACACCTACGACGCGCTCGGCAGGACCCTCACGGAGCTGGACCCCGGCACGACGAACGCCGTGAACCAGGCCGTCGTCCACACCGCCCTGACCACCAACTCCTATGACGCGGACGGCCATACGCTCAGCACGGCCGTCTCCGACACCACCGGCGGGGACACCACCCGTACGACGTCCCGGACGTACGACGCCTTCGGACAGCTGAAGTCGGTCACCGATCCCGAGCAGTACACGACCTCGTACACCTACGACAGTTACGGCAACAAGACGGGCGAGACCGATCCGGACGGGCAGGTGTACGCCTACACGTACAACGCCGCCGGCAGCCCGCTGACCACGACGCTGACCGACTACACCGGCTCCGACGACACCGCCGACGACCCGGCCGCCAAGCTGCTGGAGACCCGGACGTACGACGAGGGCGGGCGGCTGTACACGGTCACCGACGCGATCGGGGTGACCACCACCTACGCCTACTACGACAACGGCCTGATCGAGCAGTCGACCCGCACCGGCTCCTTGGGCACCGCCTACGTCGACGAGCAGGACACCTACGACGACGCGGGCAACCTCACGGCGCGGACCACGGCGGGCGGCACCCTCACCACGACGTACACCGTGGACGCCGCCGACCGCACGACCGCCACCACGGCCGACCCGGGCACGCTCGCCCGGAGCACCGCGTACACCTTCGACGCGGACTCCCACGTCCTGACCTCCGCGCAGACCGACGCGGCCGGGGACCCCGCCCAGAAGTGGACGTACACCTATGACGCGGCGGGCGACCCGCTCTCCGCCGCCCAGTACGTCGACAGCTCCCTCACCCTCACCACGAAGGCGACCTACGACGACCGCGGCCTGAAGGTCACCTCGACCGACGCGCAGAACCAGGTCACCTCCTACGCCAACGACGAGGCGGGGCGCCTCACTTCGACCACGAGTCCGGCGATCACCGCGACCACACCCGGCACGGGCGCGACGGCCCAGGTGTACCCGGTCACCCTCAACGGCTACGACACCTTCGGCGACCGCACCGAGGCCGAGGACCCGGGCGGCCGTATCACCGCCACCGCATACGACCGGGACGGCCGGAAGACCGGCACGACTCTGCCGTCGTACAACGGCACTTCGGCCACCACCGCCTGGACCTACGACGCCGAGGGCGATGTCCTGAGCGAGACCGACGCCAAGGGCGAGACCGACTACGCCTACGACCAGTTGGGCGACCTGGTCAAGCAGACCAACCCGGCGATCACGATCTCCGGCACCGCCACCCGGGGCACCGTCACCTCCGCCTACGACCTCGCCGGCAACCGCCTCACCGAGACCTCGCCCTACGGCTCCGTCACCCACCACACCTACGACGACCTCGGCCGTGCGAGCGGCACCTGGGCGTACGTGTACACCTCGGCCGGCGCCCAGACGAAGCAGGAGACCGACAGCACGTACAACAGCGCCGGGCTGGTCGCGCGGACCGCCTCGGTCAGCGGGGTCACCGCGAACTACACCTACGACGCCCTGGGCCGCACCCACACGGTGGCCGACACCACCGGCGACACCACCACGTACACCTACGACCTGCGCGACGACGTCACCAAGACGCTGCTGCCGGACCGGACCGCGCAGACGGCCGGTTACGACGCGGCCGGGCGCCGGACCGCCACCGCGAACCTGGACTCCGCCGGCACCGTGCTGTCGTCGACCTCGGCGACGTACACGGACGACGGTCTCCTCAAGACCGCCACCGACGCCCGTCACCACACGACGAGTTACGCGTACGACGCCCTCGGCGACCTCACCCAGCAGACCGAGCCGGTCGGCGACTCCGCCTCCCTCACCACGAAGTTCGGCTACGACGCGGCCGGGCACCGCACCTCGTACACCGACGGCAACGGCGCCACCACGTACTACACCTACAACGCGCTGGGCCTGCCCGCGAGCAAGGAGGTCCCGGCCGTCGCCGGTCACACCTCCGACGCCGACCGGACCACCGGCTACACCTACGACGAGCGCGGCCGCCTCGTGACCCAGACCGACCCCGGCGGCGTCACGACGACCAACACCTACGACGCCCTCGACGACCTCACCGGACAGAGCGCCACGGGCGCCGACGCGCCCACCGCCACCCGCACCTTCCAGTACTCCCTCAACGGCGACCTGGTGGCCTCGGCGGTCGGCGACACCTGGGAGTACTACGACACCAACGCCCGCGGCGACATCCTCAACACCTCGGGCCAGGCGGGCAGTTCGTCCTTCACCTACGACGCCGACGAGTCCCCGCTCACCCGCACCGACGCCTCCGGCACCAGCACCTACACCTACGACAGCGACGGCCGGCTCAGCACCGACACGGACGCGGCGACCGGCACGACACTGACGTACGGCTACAACAGCCTGTCGCAGACCAGGACGGTCGCCTACGGCGGCTCGGGCGACGTGCGCACCTTCGGCTACGACTCCCAGCACCGCGAGAAGACCGACACCCTCGCCACCGCCTCCGGCACCACCGTCGCCTCGGTCGCCTACGACTGGGACGACAACGGCAACCTCACCGGCAGGACCACGACCGGGGTGCAGGGCGCCTCCAGCAACACCTATGCCTACGACTACGCGAACCGCCTCACCTCCTGGACCTCCGGGTCCACGACCACCGGCTACACCTACGACGCCGACGGCAACCGGCTGACGGCGGGCTCGACGACGTACACGTACGACGCGCGGGACGAGCTGGTGTCGGACGGGACGCACAACTACACCTACACGGCGCGCGGCACCCTCGCCGCCAGGGACGCCACGACGTACACCTTCGACGCGTACGGCCAGCGGATCACGGCGGGTTCGACGGCGTCCTCGTACGACGCGCTGGGTCGCGCCGTCACGGTCGGCTCGACGCACCTCTCCTACTCCGGCACCGCCAACGACGTCGCCTCCGACGGCGCCACGGCCTACAGCCGGGACCCCTCCGGTGCCCTCACCGGCGAGTCCTCGGCGAGCGGGGCCACCCTCGCGCTGACCGACCTGCACAGCGACCTCATCGGCCAGTTCACCGCGACCGGCACCGCGTTGACCGGTTCCGCGAGCTACGACCCGTGGGGCACGGCCATCGCCTCCACGCTCACCGGAAGCGTCGGTTACCAGAGCGGGTTCACGGACGCGGCGACCGGCGACGTGAACATGCACGCGCGGTGGTACACGCCGGGCACCGGGAGCTTCGACTCCGCGGACACGGTGGAGAACTCGGCGGTGGGGGAGAGCGCGGACGCCAACCCGTACGGATACGCCGGCGATGATCCGCTCACCAGGACCGACCCCAGCGGGCACTGCTTCTGGGACTTGTGCATCGGTGAGGCCGAGGGTGCCTACCTCCTGGGCTCGGCCCTGATCGGCGCCTGCATCGCGTACTGCTCCAGCCTCTCCCAGAGCATCTCCGACGGCTTGAACTCGCTGTCCTCCTGGGGTTCGTCCAGCTCCTCGTCCCACAGCCACGCCTCCTCGTCCGCCGCGAGCCACTCCAGCGCCGCGACGAGCAGCTACGGGATGTGCGCCGAGGTGTGGTCGATGTCCTGCCAGCAGCGCTACAACCACAGCCGCTCCAGCGGCGGCAGCCGGTCCTCCGGGGGCGGTGGCGGAGGTGGGGGCGGCGGTGGCGGCGGCTACTGCGGTTACTGCGGAGGGGGTGGCGGCGGGGGCGGCGTGAGCGCGGCCGAGGCCGCGGCGAGGGCTTCACCGCGCCCAAGGCCGGGCGGCAGACCTTCCAGATGCACAACACCGG
>NZ_JBEYVC010000283.1:0-8452 GCF_040643855.1 Streptomyces sp. NPDC047072
CGGTGCCTGCCGTATCAGCAGCCGCAACTCCTTGGCGTCCGCGCCGAGTTCGACCCGCGGAAACCACTCCCCGGTGCGCGGCAGCGCGGCCGTCACGTCCTGCCGAGCCCCAGGTCGGCCGTGCGGGCGGTTATCTCCTCGGGCGCGAGGGGGCTGGCCAGGAGGTCGTTCTCGAAGATCTCGACGCCGTCGAAGCCGGCGCGTGCGGCGGCGGTGAGCTTCTCGGTCAGGGTGCCGCTCAGGCAGACGGTGGCGATGGACTTGCGCATGCGCGCTCCCGAGGTCGATCCTGATGGTCCGCTTGATGGTTCTATTGGTCCACTGGACGGTCACTCTAGGCTGCGCGCCGCGGTCGAACAAGGGGCGGTCTGTCCGGGCCCTCCGCTCCTCCGGTCCTCCGCTCCTCCGCTCCTCAGTCTCCGACCGTGCAGATCTTCCCCTTCGCGTCCAGTCGGCCGTAGAAGATCTGCTGCGGCTGGCGGTCGCTCTGTCCCGCCCGCACCGGCACCCGGAAGAGGGCGACGGCGTGTCCGCAGGGCTCGCCCTTGCGTCCCGGGGAGAGATCGAAGTCCCCGGTGGCGCCCCGCAACTCCTGCATCAGGAGCGTCCGGGCGACCATCCCGGGTTGGGAGAGAGCGATCCGGGTCGCCTCGTACAGGAGGGTCGCGGCGTCGTAGGACAGAGCCGTCGTCCCGTCCTCGAACAGGGGGTCCGAGGCGGCGGGAGTCTGCTTGCGGCCGAGGGCGTCGGCGATGTCGACGGGCAGCTCGGAGTCGCCCAGCGTGTTGAGCGGAGCCGCGAGCGCCGCGTAGTGGAGGGTGGCCCAGCCCGGCAGTTCGTCGAGGCCCTTCACGGCGAGGGTCTTGGTCATGTCGTCGCCGGTGAGGAGGGCCACCTTGAGCGGTCGGGAACAGCTCACGTGCTTCATGGCCCGGCCCAGATCGCCCAGTTGTTCGGCGCGGCCGGTGAAATAGACCAGCGCGGGGCGCCGGTCGCACAGGGGTCCCTTCAGGTCGGCCACGGTCAGGCTGCCGTAGCTCTCCTCGCGGACCTTCAGTCGGGCGCCCCTGGGCCCCAGTTCTCCCACGGCGGCCGCGGCCTGCTGCAGACTGTAGGGATCGCCGCCACCGGGCGGGGTGAGGACGAGGGCGTTTGCGCCGGCCCGCACCCCCGCCACCCGCCCCATGCCGATGACGTGACGGAAGGCCCTGGCCTCCTCGCTGTTCGTGGCAGCGAGACCGAAGTAGTTCGGTTGTTCTTCGAGGTCGTCGTCGGAGTTCATCGGGTCCAGGACGGGCAGCCCCACCGCCCGCAGTTTCTCGATCGCCTCGCCGGTGTCCTTCCGGTCCCGGCTGAGTCCGACCACGCCCACCACCTCCTCGCGATGAGCCCGCACGTAGTCGACGATGGTGTCGACCGTCTCGCCCTGCCGGATCATGCCGTGCGCGCCGTTGGCCACCAGGAGCACGATCTTGGGCCGCTCGGCGGTGCCGTGGGCGTTCTGCTTGTTGACCGCCTTCTGCTTGGCGTAGACGCCGGCCAGTTCACGCAGCCCGTTGAGGGCGGTGGCGGGATCGCCGCCCGGCTCGGCCGTCACCTCGCCCGCGTAGATCATCACGACGTGCCGCCCCGCCGATCGGGCCTGCGCGTTCTCCTCCCCGATGCGCTCCATCAGGCGCTCCAGGTCCCAGCCCGCGCCCACGCCCGTGCCGGTGCCGGGCTCCCCGGGGACCGCCCCGTTCAGCTGCACCCCGCCCGTACCGAACACCGCACCGCCGTCGGAGATGCCGTAGCACTCGGTGTCGTTCAGCCGGACGGTCTCGCGGTCGAAGGCGTGCAGCAGGGGCAGTGGGCGACAGGTGTCGGCGCGGTCGGCCACGTACCAGCCGGTCGCGCCCAGGGTGGCCAGCACGGCGAGTGCGGCGACCAGCCGCGGGGAGCCGGGGAGCCGGCGGGTCGGGCCGAGCGGGGAGGTGTCGTGCGGCTCGGTTCCGGTCGTGGTGAGCAGTTCGGCGGGCAGCCGGATCGGCAGCACCCACGGCAGGTTCGAGGCGACGCTCGGCGACTGGCCGATCCGCAGATGGTCCCGGACCCAGGCCCGGTACAGGGCCGTCGGATCGGGGACGATCTCCGCGCCGGTGAAGGCCGGTGCCACCACCGCGGGGGCGTCGAGCTCGCCCTCGTCCGCCTGGGCCAGCCCGGCGACGACGAGCAGCGGGTCCAGCTCACTGCGGCGGCTGCGTACGTCGCTGATGACCCTCAGCAGGACGATCCCGCCGTTGCGGCGGGTGGCCCGGGGGATGAACACGACCGGTGGCGTCACATGACGTCGGGCACGGCCCACGGGCCGGGTCCGGAAGTTGGAGCGCAGGTCGTCCAGCAGGGCCAGGGCGCGCAGTTGGAGGTAGAACTGGCGGGCCCGGTCGCGTTCGTCGCCCTCGGGCCCGGCGATCGCCCGGTGGAAGATCTGCGCCACCTCGTCGGCCCGTGCCGCCCTGGTGGCCCGGGACAGCCGCGGCCGCCACGCCGACCAGACCGGTGGGCAGGTGGTCGCGGTGGCCAGGAACGTCGTGGTGGCCAGCCACCGGCCGGCCCGGCCGTGCCAGGGCAGCAGCCCCTCGTACTGCCGGGCCCACGCCCTGCCCCCGACCGCGAGCAGCAGCCCGGCCAGCGCGCCCAGCACCAGCCACCCGCGCGTCGCGGCGGCGGCCCCGATCGCGGCGACCAGGGTCGCGCCGACGAGGTTGGCCGGGCTCAGCACCGTCCGCAGCGCCTGCTGCGGCCGGCTTCCGGTCTCGCCGTCAGCCGGGGTGGGCCGCCAGCGCATCCGCTCCAGGCGGGTCAGGACGGAGTGCTCGTCGTCGGCGGTCGCCGCCTCCTCCACGGCCGCCAGCAGCTCGGAGCGCGCGAACACGTACGGCTCGGAGTGCGGCCGGCGATGGTCCTTCCAGGGCTTTCCGGCCAGCTCACGCAGGACCGAAAGGCCCCGGTGGAAGTCCTCTCCGTCCTGGTCGTCCGCCACCACCCGGCAGCGCAGTCCGCGGCGCTGGGAGGTCTCCCGGATGAACTCCACGCCCTTGGACACCGCCTCGTCCGCGGCCGCCTGGTCCGGATCGGGGGTGGCGCGCAGGACCACCAGCGGCATCGGCGAGCGCAGCGGATGGAAGCGGGTGATCAGTTCGGTGCAGAGCCTTGCCACCCGGTCCGTCGCGATGTTCGGCGCGTAGTCCGTGTCGCCCTGTCCCCATGTCTCCATGCGGCCTCCCGTGCTCCCCGCGTTTTGTTGGACGGGAAGCTAGAGCGCGGCCATGCACGCCGGGGAGCCGACGCGAAAGGCTTCACTCGCACGGGTGCCTGCGGCACATGACGGAGGAACCCGGCGCGCAGATGCTCTATGGGGTCCGTCCTGCAGATCTTCCGGACCGCTCCGCGGTGCGATCGGGAGACACTCGCATCGATGCGCGTTGTTCATGGTCCACGGAGCGGACTACGGTCGGACCAGCACCGGGCGGTCGACGCGCCCGGGGACGCGAGGAGGCGGCGAGTGAGCGAGGAACAGGGACGGGCGGACGGCGACCGCGAGCCCGACCAGCAGGCCACCGGCGTGCGCAGTGTGCGCCGCGCCTTCGACATCCTCGCCCTCCTCCGGGAGGACCGGCCGGTGATCACGCTGCGGGAGGTCACCGAGGCGACCGGGCTCGCCAAGACGACCGCGCTGCGCCTGGTGCAGACCCTGGAGGAGACCGGGCTGCTCAGCCCGCACACCTCCGGCTACACCGCGGGGCCCGCCCTGTGGCGGTGGGCGTATCTCGCCCGCGGCCAGTGGGAGGTGCCCCAGGAGACCCGCAAGGTGATGCGGGACCTCGCCGACCGGCTCGGCGAGACGGTGAACCTCTTCGTCGCCCGGGGCGTGCACCGCATCTGCGTGGCCCACGAGGAGAGCCCGCACCCGCTGCGCCATGTCGTCGACGTGGGCGACGAGCAGCCCCTGTGGGCCGGCGCTTCCTCGAAGATCCTGCTGCGCGACGCCTCCGAGGAGCTGCTGCGCAGGGTCGCGTCCACCTCCCCGCAGGGCGTGGGCCACGTCGAGCAGCTGCGGGCCTGGGCGGCGGAGGCGGCCGAGCGCGGGTACGCGGTCAGCAGCAGTGAGTTCGACGAGGGGCTCACCGCCGTCGCGGTCCCGGTGACCGGCCGCACCGGCAGGGTCGCCGCCTCGCTCTCCCTGAGCGGCCCCAGCCACCGCTTCCCCTACGAGGCCGTCGAGCGCTTCGCCACCGAACTCGGCCAGGGCGCCCGGATCGTCTCCGGCCAGGGCTTCAGCCATCCGCTGAGCAGCGACGCCTGAGCCGACGCGGCGCCCGAGTGACCCGTGAGCGTGCCGTCCGGTCGTCGGCCGGGCGGTGCGCGAGGTATTGACGCTTCCCGTGGGATCCCTATCATCCAACTCGCTCGACTATGGGAGCGCTCCCACTCCCATGACCTCCCGCACCCCCACATCCGTACGAGGAGAGTCATGAACCTTCTCCCCCGCCGCGCCGCCCTCCTGGGGCTGGTGGCCGCCACCGCACTGGTGGCCACCGGAACCGCGACGGCCGTCCCCGACGTCACGATCCAGGCCTCGACTCTGGGCGCCCAGGCGGCCCAGTCCGGGCGGTACTTCGGCGCCGCCGTGGCCGCCGGAAAGCTGGGCAACTCGACGTACGCGACGATCCTGGACCGCGAGTTCAACTCGGTCACGCCCGAGAACGAGATGAAGTGGGACACCACCGAGCCGTCCCGCGGCTCGTTCAACTTCGGTCCCGCGGACCAGATCGCGAGCCATGCGGCCGCCCACGGGCAGCGGCTGCGCGGCCACACCCTGGTCTGGCACTCCCAACTGCCCAGCTGGGTCAGCTCCACCACCGACGCGGCCACGCTGAGCAGCGTGATGAACAACCACATCACCCAGGTCATGAACCACTACAAGGGTCGCGTCTACGCCTGGGACGTGGTCAACGAGGCGTTCGCCGACGGCACCAGCGGCGCGCGCCGGGCCACGGTGTTCCAGAACGTCCTGGGCAACGGCTACATCGAGCAGGCCTTCCGCACCGCCCGGACGGCCGACCCGGCGGCCAAGCTCTGCTACAACGACTACAACATCGAGAACTGGACCGCGGCGAAGACCCAGGCGGTCTACCGCATGGTCCAGGACTTCAAAGCGCGGGGCGTGCCCATCGACTGCGTCGGGTTCCAGGCCCACTTCGGCAGCAGCGGTCCCCCGTCCAACTTCCAGACGACACTGTCGAGTTTCGCGGCGCTCGGCGTGGACGTGCAGATCACCGAGCTGGACATCGCGCAGGCGCCGTCGACCGCGTACGCGAACACGGTCCGGGCGTGCCTGAACGTCTCGCGCTGCACCGGCATCACCGTGTGGGGCATCCGGGACAGCGACTCCTGGCGCGCCTCGGAGAGCCCGCTGCTGTTCGACGCGAACGGCAACAAGAAGGCGGCGTACAACGCGACGCTGACCGCGATGGGCGGAACTCCGGTGGCGGCGGTTCGTGGTTCGGCGAACGCGGCCGCGCTGCCCGGTAGTTACAGCTGGAGCTCCAGCGGGGTCCTGATGTCCCCGAAGTCGGACTCCACGCACACCATCGCGGGGCTGAAGGATCCCTCGGTCGTGTACTACAACGGCAAGTACCACGTGTTCGCGAGCGTGGCGAGCGCCTCGGGGTACGGCCTGGTGTACCTGAGCTTCACCGACTGGTCGCAGGCGGCCTCGGCCACGCACTACTACCTCGACCGCAGCGCGATCGGGGCCGGTTACCGGGCGGCGCCGCAGGTGTTCTACTTCGCGCCGCAGAACACCTGGTACCTCGTCTACCAGACCGGCAACGCGTCCTACTCGACGAACAGCGACATCTCCAACCCGAACGGGTGGAGCGCGCCGCGGAACTTCTACTCGGCGATGCCGGACATCATCAAGCAGAACATCGGCGGCGGTTACTGGGTCGACATGTGGGTGATCTGCGACAGCGCCAACTGCTATCTGTTCTCCTCGGACGACAACGGTCATCTGTACCGCTCGCAGACGACGCTCGGACAGTTCCCGAACGGCTTCACCAACACGGTGATCGCGGCGCAGGACTCCAACAAATACGCGCTGTTCGAGGCGAGCAACGTGTACAAGGTCCAGGGCGGCAACCAGTACCTGCTGTTGGTGGAGGCGATCGGGTCGGACGGGCGGCGCTACTTCCGCTCGTGGACGTCGAGCAGCATCGCCGGTTCCTGGACGCAGCTCGCGGCCAGTGAGAGCAATCCGTTCGCCCGGGCCAGCAACGTCGGCTTCCCCGCAGGCAGTTGGACCAAGGACATCAGTCACGGCGAGATGATCCGCGCCGGGTACGACCAGACGCTCACGATCCCGGCCTGCCGTCTCCAGTACCTGTACCAGGGCAAGGATCCGAACGCGGGCGGTGACTACAACAGTCTGCCGTGGCGGCTGGCGCTGCTGACGCAGACCAACTCGGCCTGCTGACAGAGGGGTTGATGGGGCCCGGTCCCGCATCATGAGGGGACCGGGCCCCGATGGTCGGCTCTTCGTCTGGCGCTCAGGCCTTCTCGTCGAAGCTCGCGAAGTAGGCGGCGGCCATGTCCTCGTCGCCGTGTCCCTGGGCGGCAGCGCGCTCGAAGCGCTCGGCGCTCGCCGCGGCCACGTCGAGGCGCACGCCGTTGATCTCGCCGGCCTGCACGATCAGACGGGCGTCCTTGGCGGCGGTGGAGACCGCGAAGGAGGCGGGCGAGAGCTGCTCGTTGAGGACCAGGCCGGTCTTGGCGCGCAGGTAGCCCATGTCCAGCGGTCCGCCGTCGATCGCGTCGAAGAAGTGCTGCGGCTCCACGCCCAGCGCCTTGGCGAGGGCCAGCACCTCGCCCGCCGCGTTGGTCACGGACAGCACCCAGCTGTTGGCGACCAGCTTCAGACGGGTGGCGCTGCCCTCGCCACCGTCCTCGCCGGTCCACACCGTGCGCGCGCCGATGGCGTCGAAGACGGGGGCCACGGCGCCGCGGCCGTCGGACGGTCCGGCGGCGAGCACCAGCAACTGCCCTGCCTCGGCGGGCTGTCGGGTCCCGAGGACGGGTGCGTCGAAGAAGGTCAGGCCCTGCTCGTCGGCGAAGGCCGCCAGGTCGGCGATCGCCTCGACCCCGGCGGTGGTCGACTGCACCCACGCGGTGCCGGGGCGCAGTGCGGGGGCCGCCTGCCGCATGACGTCCAGGGCCGCGGGACCGTCGTACAGGATGGTCAGGACCACGTCCGCGCCCTCGACCGCCTCGGCGGGCGTGTCCGCGATGTGCGCCCCGTCGGCCGCCAGCGGCTCCGCCTTCGCGCGGCTGCGGTTCCACGCGCGGACGGTGTGCCCGGCACGGGCGAGGTTGCGGGCCATCGCGGCGCCCATGATGCCGGTGCCGAGGACAGTGACGGTGAGCTTGTCGGTCATGACGTCAACTCCTGCGAAGGGATGGGGATACGACTGTCCGGGTCCGAGCTTGCCGGACGCGGCGCGGACGAGTACGGCAAGCCACGACCTAACCCAGCGGCTTCTCCAGGATCGCCTTGCGGTGGCTGAAGGTTTCGATGGAGTAGCGGCCGTGGTAGTTGCCCATGCCGCTTTCGCCGACTCCGCCGAAGGGGAGGTCGGAGACGGTGAGGTGGGCGAGGGGGAGGCCGTAGCCGAGGCCGCCGGAGGAGGTTTCGGCGGCGATGCGGTGGCGGGTGGTGTCGTTGTCGGTGAAGACGTAGAGGGCGAGCGGCTTGTCGCGGTCGTTGATGAAGGCGATCGCGGAGTCGAGGTCGGGGACCGTGACCACCGGGAGGATCGGGCCGAAGATCTCCTCCTGCATCACGGGGGACGACGGTGAGACGTCCGCCAGGACGGTCGGCGCGATGTACTTGGTCGTACGGTCGCTCGCACCGCCCACGATCGTGCGGCCCGAGTCGAGCAACCCGGCAAGCCGGTCGAAGTGGCGTTCGTTGATGATCCGGCCGTACTCGCCGGAGGTGGCCGGGTCGGCGCCGTACAGCTTCTCCACGGCGGTCGCCAGCAGCGGCTCCAGCGCGGCCGCGGTCTCCGGGTCGGTCAGGACGTAGTCGGGCGCGACACAGGTCTGCCCGGCGTTCAGGAACTTGCCGCGCGCCAACCGGTCGGCGACCACGGCGAGATCGGCGTCGCGGTCGACGAACGCCGGTGACTTGCCGCCGAGTTCGAGGGTGACCGGCGTCAAGTGCTCGGCGGCCGCACGCAGGACGACCCGGCCGACCGCGCCGTTGCCGGTGTAGAAGATGTGGTCGAACCGCTCGGCGAGCAGCGCGGTGGTCTCGGGGATACCGCCCTCGACGACGGCCACGGCGTCGGTCGATGTGCAGCGACTCACGGCCGGTGAAACGGGTGTTGCGACGCGGCACCCCGCCCCACAC
>NZ_JBEYVC010000284.1:0-8383 GCF_040643855.1 Streptomyces sp. NPDC047072
GGAGCATCAGCAGGCCGGTGGGCAGCCGGGAGACGTTGTCCATCCGCAGATGGACGCGGGCCTCGCTGCCCGCGGGCCCGCGCGCGGGGCCGTGAAAAGCGGCCGCGGCGGGACATCCGCACCAATCCCCGCCCTGGCCATACGGTGAGCATAAGCACACGTACGCGGACAAGACCGGCCTGCGCCTCTCGGGCTACCATGCCAGGACGTTCCCCGTTCCCGAGTCCCCCGGGTCGTCCATGGCTGTCGCCGTTCCCCTCTCCCCGCCGCTTCCGGTCGGGCGTCCGCTGTCGCGGCGCGTGATGCGCGTCCTCGTCGGCGTGGTGCTCGGTTATCTCGCCCTGTGGGCGACCGGGGCGCTCGGCATCCTGGCGCTGTCCTACTGGGCTCGCGAGGAGACCCCGGCGCCGACCGGGACCCGGGTGGTGAAGGGGGTGCACAACTTCGAGCGGGTCGACACCCAGGGCCGGCTCTACCGCGGCGCCGCCCCGTCCCCGGCGGGGTACCGGGCGCTGGCGGGAATGGGCATCACGACCGTCGTCGACCTGCGCGCGGAGGACCTGAGCGCGGCGCAGCTCGCCGAGCCGGCGCAGGCCGGGCTGAAGGTCGTACGGCTGCCGATCCGGGACGGGCAGACCCCGAAGCCGGAGCAGGTGCGGCGGTTCCTCGACGTGGTCGCGAAGTCGTCCGGGGCGGTGTTCGTGCACTGCGGTGCGGGGGTCGGGCGGACCGGCACCATGGCGGCGGCGTATCTCGTGCAGAGCGGGGAGGAGTCGTCCGCGGCGGCGGTCCGGCGCAACCTCGCGGTCGGGCCGCCGTCGATCGAGCAGATCTACTACGGGCTGAACCTCAGCCCCAACAAGGCGGAGCAGCCACCGCTGCCGGTGGTGGCCATCAGCAGGCTGGTGGATGCTCCGCGTCGCATGGCGTCCTGGTTCTGAGCCCCACGAGCCACCGTAGAACCCGAGAACCCGCGAGACGCCGTAGAACTCGAGAACCCGCGAGACACCGTAGAACCGGGGGCTCCCCCGACACCTACGGCTTGCGCCCCACCGCCCCGTACCCCGGGATCACCCCGTCGTCCTGACCCGGCACCGGATCCCCCAGTTCGGGGTGCCACAGCTGCGGTACCTCGACGCCGGGTTCTACGAGTTCGAGGCCGTCGAAGAAGCGGGCGAACTCCGTGCGGGAGCGCAGCGCCAGCGTGACCCCGGCGGCCTTGAGCTGGGCGGTGGCCGCCGCGGACTCCTCGGGGGTGAAGTCGGCCGTCGCGTGGCTGGCCACCAGGTAGCTGCCGGAGGGCAGTGCGGCGAGCAGCCGGCCGACCAGCTCGTGCGCGCCGTCCTCGTCGGGGACGAAGTGCAGCAGCGCGACGAGCGAGAGGGCGACGGGCCGGTCGAGATCGAGGACCTTGCGCGCGCCCTCCAGGATGGCGGCCGGATCGCGGACGTCGGCCTGGAGGTACTCGGTGACGCCCTCGTCCGTCCCGCGCAGCAGGGCGGCCGCGTGGGCGAGGACGATCGGGTCGTTGTCGCAGTAGACGACCCGGGCGTCGGGGGCGATCTCCTGGGCGACCTGGTGGAGGTTCGGCTCGGTGGGGATACCGGTGCCGATGTCCAGGAACTGGCGGACGCCGTGCCCCGCGAGCCAGCGGGTGGCGCGGTGCATGAAGACCCGGTTGACCTTGGCCATCACCGGCACCCGCGGATCGAGGGTCAGCATCTGTCTGCCCATCGCTTCGTCGACCGGGTAGTTGTCCTTGCCTCCCAGGTACCAGTCGTACATCCGCGCCGGGTGCGGCTTGCTCGTGTCGATCTCAACCATCAGTGATTACCCATCAATTGAGCCCCTCGACGGGGCCACGAGGTCAGGAGAGCAGGAAGTCGGCCACCCCCGACTTCGCGCCCTCGATGAACGCGGTCATCTCGTCGGTGGTGTAGATCAGCGCCGGTCCGTCCGGGTCGGTGGACTGGCGGACGGCGATCCGGCCGTCGGCGAGCTTCATCGCCTCCAGGCAGTTGCCGCCGTTGCCGCCGCTCCACGGCTTGTGCCAGCCTTCGCTCCCCAGCTCCCGGGCGGGCATGCCGTTGTAGACGGGTATGCGCGGCTTGATGCGGTTCATTCACAGCTCCTTGCGGAGATCCCGGAGGATCTCCTTCGTGCGATGTGCCGTAGCGGCCTGTGCCGCCATGCGGTCCATGACCTCGAGATGGGTCGCCACCTCGATCCGCGCGTCCAGATAGATCGCGCCGGTCAGGAACTCGCTGTACACCATGTCCGGAAGCTCCGGCACGGCGAATCGGAAGAGCACGAAGGGCCCGTACGTCCCGGGATGCGGCCCGTTGGCGAACGGGGCGACCTGGAGCGTCACGTTGGGCAGCTTCGTCGCTTCGAGCAGTTTGTCGATCTGGGCACGCATCACCTCCGGGCCGCCGACGGGGCGGCGCAGCACGGTCTCGTCCATGACGACCCACAGCCGGGGTGCGTCCTGACGGGTGAGCAGTCCCTGCCGTTCCATGCGCAGGGCGACATGGCGCTCGATGTCCTCGGGGCTGGTCTGGCCGATGGCGCCGGATCTCAGGACGCCACGCGCGTAGTCCTCGGTCTGGAGCAGCCCGGGCACGAAGTGCGGCTCGTACTCGCGGATGAGCGCGGCCGCGCCCTCCAGGCTGACGTGCATCGAGAACCAGCCGGGCAGCACGTCGTGGAACCGCTGCCACCAGCCGGGTCTGTTGGCGTCCTCGGCGAGGTGGACGAAGTCCTCGGCCTCCTGGTCGGAGACGCCGTACGCCTTCAGCAGGAGCTGGAGGTAGGGGATCTTGAGCGTGACCTCGGCCATCTCCATACGGCGGACCGTGGCCGGCGCGACGCGGAGGATGCGGGCGGCTTCCTCCCGCTTGAGCCCGGCGCGTTCCCGCAGGTCCAGCAGGCGCCGACCGAGGACGACCTGGCCGACCGTCGGCGCGGACCGCGGTTCGCTCACGCTCCACCTCCTGCTGGCTCACTGACGCTTGGTTTGCCGACCCTTGGACAAAAGCATGCTGACAGCCCTACGGCGCCATTCGAAGACCTATTCGAAGATCTGTACGGATCCTCGCTGATCCCAACTGGCGCCGCTCCACGTGCTGTTGCGAGCAGTGTGCCACGGCCTCGCACCGCGTCACACAGCACTCTGCATTTTTCAGAGTGACACTTGCCAAGTGTTCACGACGGGGCGATAGTGGCAAGCGTGATTCCGTCCCTGCCCTTAGGAACAGACGCCGCCGCAGGCCGCCCCCAGGGTCTCGGTGCCGCCGCGGGAGTAGGCCCCGACAGGGGCGACACCCGGCGCCGGTTCCGTTTCGAGCTGGCCGCGCATCCGGGTTCTCCCGCGCACGCCAGACGCCTGACAAGGGCCCGGCTGACCCACTGGTCGGTCTGTGAGGACACCTGCGACTCGGCCGCCCTGGTCGTGTCCGAACTCGTCACCAACGCCATCGTGCACACCGCCAGCAATCGTGTGGTCTGCGAGCTGCACGACGATGACGACCTGGTGCGGATAGCCGTACGTGACGAGGGATGCGCGCCGGGCGAGGTCTTCCCGTCCGCCCAGCGCCCCGAGGAGGAGCAGGGGAGGGGATTGCTCCTCGTCGACGCCCTCTGCCACTCCTGGGGTGCCCATGAGCACGGCCCCGGCCTGCTCGTCTGGGCCGAGCTGCCGCGCGGGGCGGACATCGTGCCGCGCCAGAATCCCGGGCCGCGGGCCGATCTGGGCTGGGGCGCGCGGCCGAAGCCGGGTCCCTCCGGGGGTTCGCCGCAGGCCCATGACCGGGCGGTGTTCGAGGCGGACGCACGCGAGCACTGGACGGGGGGCCCATGGGCGTGAGGAGCGGATCCGGCGGCGGCCAGGTGATGACCCTGGACACGCTGGTCCGCCTCGGACGCGGGCTGCACGCTCCGGCGCCGGTGCTGCGACTGCCGGTGCCGGAGGGGATGACGGCGCCGCTGGGATGCGACGCGGTGGGGGTGCCTGCGGCGCTCGGGCCGGAACTGGTGTCGCTGTTGCCGCGGGTCGGGTGCGTCTACGCCGATGAGGCGCACTGGTGGTGGCTGGTGCCCGCCGACTCCGACTACGCGCTCGAGTGGCCGGCGCCGGCACAGTACGCCACGGGGGCGGTTGTTCCGGACGCCCCCGTGGTTCCGGGGTTGCTGTACCGGCCCGAGGGGACGTTGCCGTATACGCCGCCGATACCTTTGTATTTGGCGTTGTGTCGACTGACGGGGACTACTCCGGGGTGGTCTCGGCCGGTTAGTGCGTGACAGGTCGTTCGTGGTTGGTCGCGCCCACGCGGCGGGAGCCGCAAATAGATACAGCCCCGCGCCCCTAGGATGCGCTCCCCCTCGTTCCTTCTGCGCCCTCCCTCTTGGTGACCAACACCGCAATAGTGGGCCTCTGCCTGTTCGGGGAGGTCTGCGGTGCGGAAAGGACAGGACGGCGAAGAACCCGGCGTCTCCGAGTCGGAGCAGCTGCTCTTCGGGGGGCCGCTGCGGTACGACATGGGGTGGAACTCTCAGTCCGACGCGTTTCTGGAGTTGAGCTTCCGGGCCATGGTGCGGCGGCTGCCGACGCTGCTGGCCGGGAGTTTCCGGCTGGCCTGGCAGGCCGATCCGAGGGCCGCGCGGATCGTGCCGGGTTCCGAGGTGGGCCGGGGTCTCACCCAGGCCGTCAGTCTGCTCGCCGTCAACAGCGTGCTGGGGCGGCTGATCGGCGGGGGTGAGCTGGAGGAACGGCTGCGGGGCGCCGTACCCGCGCTGGCGACGATGGCCGCCGTAATGCTCGTGGGGGCGTTGCTGCGGGCCGCCTCCACCTACGCGACCGGACGACTTGAGCCCAAGGTGGAACGCGTGGCCACCGAGCGGTATCTGGAGCGGGCGGCGACCGTGGAGCTGGCCGCGATCGAGGACCACGCCTTCCACAAGCTGCTGGACACCGCGCAGTACGGGGCGGCCTCGGCGCGGCGGATGATCTCGTACGCCACCCGCGTGGTGAACGCGATGATCTCGCTGATCGCGGCGGCGGGCGTGCTGACCGTGCTGCACCCGGCGCTGCTGCCGCTGCTGATCACGATGACGATCCCGAGCGCGTGGAGCGCGCTGACGATCGCGCGCCGGCAGTACGAGTCGTTCCACGCCTGGGTGCAGCACGCGCGGGCCGGCCGGCTGCTGGGCGCGCTGCTGATCGAGCCCGAGGCGGCGCCGGAGATCCGGGTGCACGGGGTGGGCCCGTTCCTGCTGCGGCACTACCGGGCGATGTCGGAGACGGCGGAGGCGGAACAGGCCCGGCTGGCGCGGCTCGCGGCCCGGACCGGGCTGATCGCGGCGGCCTGGACGGGCCTCGCGACCGTGGCGACGTACACGACGCTGGGCGGGCTGCTGCTGGCGGGCGCGATGGCGCTGTCGGTGGCGGGGACGGCCGTGATCGCCGTACGGACCGGTTCGCAGAGCCTGAACACGCTGGTCGTGGAGATGAACGCGCTGCACGAGGAGGCCCTGTTCGTCGGCAATCTGCACCGGCTGTACCGGGAGGCGGCCCAGTGGGCGATCCCGGTGGGCGGGGCGGCGCTGCCGGAGGAGCCGCGGGAGATCCGGTTCGAGAACGTCACCTTCAGCTATCCGGGTGACGCGACCCGGCCGGCCCTCGACGATGTGACGCTCACCGTGCCGCTCGGCAGGATCGTCGCGCTGGTCGGCGAGAACGGCTCCGGGAAGACGACCCTGGTGAAGCTGCTGGCGGGGCTGTACTCCCCCGACCGCGGGCGGATCCTGTGGGACGGCGTGGACGCGGCGCGGGCGGACCGGCAACTGCTGGCGGAGCGGGTCGCGATGGTCGCGCAGGACTTCAAGCGGTGGCCGTTCACCGCGCGGGTCAATGTGGCGGTGGGCCGTTCGTCGGCGCCGCTGACCGACGAGCGGGTGGCGGGCGCGGTGACGGAGGCCGGGGCCGGGGAGGTCCTCGCGGATCTGCCGCGGGGCCTCGACACGCTGCTGGCACGGAACTTCAGCGGCGGGCACGAGCTGTCGGGCGGGCAGTGGCAGCGGCTCGGGATCGCGCGGGCCGCGTACCGGCGCGGGCACATCCTGATCGTCGACGAGCCGACGGCCGCGCTGGACGCCCGGGCCGAGCTGGAGGTCTTCGAGAAGATCCGGGCCCTCGCGGGCACCGGCCAGACGGTCATCCTCATCACCCACCGACTGGCGTCCGTACGCCACGCGGACCTGGTACACGTCCTGGACCAGGGCCGCCTCGTGGAATCCGGCACGCCCGAGGAACTGCTGGCCACGGGCGGTGTCTACGCGGAGCTGTACTCGCTCCAGGCACGGCAGTTCACCGCGCAGGTGCCGGGGAGTGCGGGGGATGTGCCCGCCGAGAAGGCGGGCTAGGGCCTGTCCGGCGGATCAGGCCGGCATCGAGGAACGGTGCCTTCTTGGTGCAGGTGAGCGGGGGTGGGTGCGTCTGGCTGCAAGGCGGAGGAGGGAGTCGACGCGATGGGGGTGCCCCCGCGCGAGGTTGTTCGAGCGTGGGGGAGTCGGCAACCGACGACAACGCCGCAGACGGGCGTGCCCACCCCCGCGACGCCGGCATGATCCGCCGGACAGGCCCTGAGTCTCAGGCCGTCGCGTCGGCGGCCTCTCCGCTGCGGACGATCACCAGGAACGTGTCCGTCGCGAGGTCCATCACGACCTCCGCGGGCATGCCTTCGAGCCGTCGCGCGTGCGCGAACTCCTCCGCCGGCCACGATCCACGCGGCCCGCCCGCGGGAAAGCGTTCGAGCACTGTTCGCCCGTTCACCACCCTGCACCTCCAGAAAGCGTTGTACTTGTAGGAGTTAACGCCTTCCGGGGGCTCGGAGCCTCGCTCAGTTGCCGGACTGAGACGTAGTTGACACTCGTTCAGCGCGAAGCGTGAGAGTTCGGTTACTTACCGGTCACTTTCGCTACGGTCCGTGTCAGAACTCGTACTCGTCGTGATACCTGATGCGCACACCGCCCGTGGTCGCCCCCAGCGCGGTGAGGTCGAGGAGGCTGGTGGTGGAGCCGAGGCCGTCGAGACCGCGTCCGTAGGCCGAGTAGGTGTGGAAGACGCGGTCGTGGTCACGGAGGAAACAGCTGAGGCCGGGGCGCTCCTCTCCCTGCTCCAGGGTCACCTCGAAGTCGTGGTTGAAGTCGGTGCCGTGGGAGGAGTACCAGGGCAGGGCCCAGCCCATCCGCGCCTTGAACGGCAGGATCTTCGTGTACGGCGCTCTCGAGACCGCCGCGAAGGTCGTGCCCCGCGCCTTCAGATGGGCGAGGTGGCCAATCTGGTCCAGGAAGGCGGAGCAGCCGCGGCAGCCGGCGTCCCAGTCGGGGGCGAACATGAAGTGGTGTACGAGGAGTTGGTCGCGCCCCTCGAAGAGATCGAGCAGGGTGGCCTTGCCGTCGCCGCCCTCGAAGACGTACTCCTCCTCGATCTCGACCATCGGCAGCCCGCGCCGTTCGGCGTTCAGCGCGTCACGCGCGCGGGTGACCGCCTTCTCCTTGGCGAGCAACTCCTCGCGCGCCACGCGCCATTCGGCACGCGAGACGATCTCCGGAAGCGACATGGGGCCCCTCCTGTGCAACGGTCCGTTCGGGGTGGTGACCGGGGCGGAGGGAGGAACTCATCGGTGGGGAGAGAGATTCTTCTCGGAGTACGTCACCGGGAGGCTGCGCAGACCTCGGGCGCGGAGGGAGGGGCGCCAGTCGAGGTCGGGGGCGGCGAGGCGGAGATCCGGGAACCGTTCCAGCAGGGCGGCCAGGGCGATCTCGGTCTCGGCGCGGGCCAGTGGGGCGCCGAGGCAGTAGTGGACGCCGTGGCCGAGGGCGAGGTGTCCGGAGGCGTCGCGGCCGAGGTCGAGGCGGTCCGGGTCGGGGAAGCGGGCGGGATCGCGGTTGGCGGCGGCGAGGGACAGCAGGACGGTCTCCCCCGCCGGGACGGTGACGTCACCGATGGTCACGTCCTCGGTCGCGAACCGCCGGATGGCGAGCAGGGCGGGGCCCTCGAAGCGGGCGAACTCCTCGACGGCGGCCGGGAGTCGGGCCGGGTCTGCCCGCAACGCGGCGAGCTGAGCGGGATGTTGGAGGAGACCCAGGACGGCGTTCCCGATGAGCTGCACGGTGTTCTCGTACCCGGCGAAGAGGATGAGGAAGGCCAGGTCGTGTCCGCGAAGTCCCGTCGTCCGCCCGGAGGGCGGGCCGCGCGGCGTCAGGTGCGTGCTCTCGGCGTGCCGGGCGGTACTGGCGGGCGACGGTGTGGTGGCCCCATCGGTCCACCGCTGTTTCGCGCACGGCCTGGGCCGCGGGCAGAGATGCCAGCACCTGCTTCGCG
>NZ_JBEYVC010000285.1:0-8340 GCF_040643855.1 Streptomyces sp. NPDC047072
GGGGTCGGGGCGGGGGGGGGGGGGTATCCGTCCTCGGTCCGGCGGTTCTCTCTTTTGCGGATGTGCTGGATGACGGACGCCGGCCGCTGCGGGCGGACACCCCCCGCCCCCGTCCCCTCACCGCCGTACGCGGCCGACAAAAAGCCGTTCAGGTGAGCTCTTTTAGGGGCGCGGGGAACTGCGCGACCAGCCCCCACCGGCCCGCACCCGCCGTCCCACCTAACCCGGCACCCCACTGGGCGACCGCTTCCCCGCTCGGGATGGTCGTAAAATCGACCCCACTGTGTCTGACTCCCATCACACCCCCGCATCCGAAGACGGCACCGGCGTTGGCGAGCCGCACCACCACGCCCCCGGGGTCTCCGTGCGGCATACCCGGGTCAAGGGGGAGCCGCGGTTTCCCGATGGGCCGAAGGCCGACCCCGCCGGGTCGCACTTCGAGCGGCGGATTCGGAGTTTTCAGCCGCGGCGGAGTCGGGTGACCGCGGGGCAGGCGGACGCGCTGCAGCGGCTGTGGCCCAAGTGGGGGCTGGACATCGACGGGCAGCGGACTCTCGATCTGGCCGAGATGTTCGGCAACGGCAATCCCGTCGTGCTGGAGATCGGGTTCGGGATGGGGGAGGCGACCGCGCGGATGGCCGGCGAGGACCCGGAGACGAACATCCTCGCCGTGGACGTGCACACTCCGGGCCAGGGGAATCTGCTCGGCCTCGCCGACCAGCAGGGCCTGCCCAACGTCCGGGTCGGCAACGGCGACGCCATCATCCTGCTGCGCGAGATGCTCGCCCCGGACGCGCTCGACGGGCTGCGTGTGTACTTCCCCGACCCGTGGCCGAAGAAGCGGCACCACAAGCGGCGGCTGATCCAGCCGGAGTTCCTCGACCTCGCCGCGAGCAGGATGCGGCCCGGCGCGATCGTGCACTGCGCCACGGACTGGGAGCCGTACGCCGAGCAGATGCTCGAAGTCCTCACGGCCCACCCCGAGTTCGAGAACACCCAGGCAGCGGGCGGATTCGCGCCACGTCCGGACTTCCGGCCGCTGACCCGTTTCGAGGGGCAGGGACTGGAGAAGGGTCATGTCGTGAACGACCTGCTCTTCCGCCGCGTACAGCACGGCGACCGATCCGACCAAACCCCCACCGACGCCTGAGCGCCCCTCCCGCCCCTGCGGGCGGCGCCCGAGTCTCGTTAAGGTCGATGCCGTGGCCATCAGTCCCCCGTACCCGTCGTACCCCACCGATCCCACCGGTGGCGCGGGGCGGCATGCGCACTGGTGGCAGCGGAAGTCGGTGCGCTACGGCGCGCTGATCACGCTGCTCGCGCTGTCCGGGCTGGTCATCCTCGCCCTGGTCCGGCAACAGACCGGCACCCAGGGGTTCCTGGTCGGGCTCGGGCTCGCGGTGCTGCCCGTGCCGCTGCTCATGGCCGCGTTCCGCTGGCTCGACCGGGTCGAGCCGGGCCCCTGGCGCAATCTGCTGTTCGCCTTCGCCTGGGGGGCCTGCGCGGCCGCGCTGATAGCGATCATCGCCAACAGCTTCGCGACGAAGTGGATCGCCACGGCCACCGCCGACCCCTCCGGCGCGGACACCCTCGGCGCGACCGTGATAGCGCCGGTCGTCGAGGAGTCGGCCAAGGCTGCCGCCGTGCTGCTCGTCTTCCTCTTCCGCAGACGGGACTTCACCGGGATCGTCGACGGGGTGGTGATCGCCGGGGTCACCGCGACCGGGTTCGCCTTCACCGAGAACATCCTCTACCTCGGCAACGCCTTCGGCACCGACCAGCTGACCGGGGACCGGGGCATCGCCTCCGTCACCGCCGCGACCTTCTTCGTGCGGATCGTCATGTCGCCGTTCGCGCACCCCCTGTTCACCGTGCTCACCGGGATCGGCTTCGGCATCTCCGCGCTGTCGGCGGAGCGCCACCATGTGCGGCGGGTGCTCGTGCCGGTCGCCGGGCTGCTGCTCGCCATGGGCATGCACGCGATGTGGAACGGCTCGTCGACGTTCGGGGAGTACGGGTTCTTCGCGGTGTACGCGATGTTCATGGTGCCGGCGTTCGCGCTGCTGACCTGGCTGGTGATCTGGACGCGGCAGCGGGAGCTGCGGGCCGTGCGGGAGGAGCTGCCCGTGTACGCCGCGACGGGGTGGCTGGCGCCGGTCGAGCCGTACGTCCTCGGGTCGATGCGGGCACGGCGGCTGGCCCGGCAGTACGCGCGGCGGCAGCTCGGGGGGCGTGCCGCGGCGCGGGCGGTCGCGGAGTACGAGGCGTACGCGACGTCTCTCGCGTTTCTGCGGCGGCGGGGGCGGCAGGGGCGGGCGGGGGCCGACTTCCTCGTACGGGAGCGGGAGTTGCTGCTGGAGCTGTGGGCGCGGCGGGAGGTGGCCCGGGTGGCGCTGGACCACGCGGGGCGGATGGCCGCGCCGCCGGTCCCGGTGGCTGCGCCGCCCTGGCCGGTGTACGGGGTGTACGGGCAGGGCCATCCGGCGGTGCCGTACCCGATCTACAACCCGTACCGGACGTAGGGGCTCGGGCGGGCTCTGGGGCGGGTTCGGCACCGCCGGTCCGTGCCGCGGGGGCTGAGCGCCGTGGCGGCGGGAGGAAAGGGCCGACAGAAGCAAGAGACCGGCGCAGAGGGAGACCGGCGCAGAAGTTGGCCGACCCCAAGGTCAAGCCGACGGCAGGGTCAGGCCGACGCCTCCGTCAGGCGGGTCACCTCCTCCTCCGTCAGGGTCAGGTTCGGGAGGTCCAGCAGGGGTGGGAGTTGGTCCGCCGTGCGGGCCGAGGCGATGGGGGCTGTCACCGTCGGTTGGGACGTCAGCCAGGCCAGGGCCACCGTGGCGACCGCCGTGTCGTGGGCCGCCGCGATCTCGTCCAGGGCCGTCAGGACACTGCGGCCGCGCTCCGTGTCCAGGTGCTTGCCGGCGCCCCTTGCCGCACGCGCGCTGTCGACCGTCGTGCCGGGCCGGTACTTGCCCGTGAGGAAGCCGGACGCGAGGGCGAAGTACGGGACCGCGGAGAGGCCCTCGCGGGCGACGACGTCCTGGAGGTCACCCTCGTACGTGTCGCGCGAGACCAGGTTGTAGTGGGGCTGCACGGCCACGTACCGCGCCAGCCCCTCGCGGTCGGAGAAGTCGAGGGACTCCTGGAGCCGCTCGGCGGAGATGTTGGACGCGGCGATGTGCCGGACCTTGCCCGCCCGCACCAGCTCGTCGAGCGCGCCGATGATCTCCTCGACGGGGATCTCCGGCTTGTCGAAGTGCGTGTAGTAGAGGTCGATGTGGTCGGTGCCGAGGCGCTTCAGCGAGGCCTCAGCCGCCGCCTTGATGTTCGCGCCCGACAGGCCCTGGAAGTCGGGGTGCTGGCTGACCTTCGTGGCGATCACGACGTCGTCGCGGTTCCTCCGCGCTGCCACCCACCTACCGATGATCGTCTCCGACTCGCCGCCGGAGTTGCCGTCGATCCACGCCGAGTACGAGTCGGCCGTATCGACGAAGTTGCCGCCGGCGGCCGTGTACGCGTCGAGGACCGCGAACGAGGTGGCCTCGTCCGCGGTCCAGCCGAACACGTTGCCGCCGAGGGAGAGCGGGAAGACCTCCAGATCGGAGGAGCCGAGCTTGCGAAGCGGAGAGCGAGAGGAAGTCATGTCCTACGTCAACGCGCGCACCGGACGCCCGCCTTCCGCTACGGCCGCAAAATCGCCGTAAATCCCATGGCCCTCGTAGACCTCAGGGGTTGAGCCCCTTGCTCCGCAGCCAAGCCATCGGGTCGATCCCGTCGGCCTGTCCACCCGGATGCACCTCCAGGTGCAGATGCGCCCCGGTCACGTTGCCCGTCGCACCCACCCGCCCGATGACATCCCCCGTGGCGACCTTCTGCCCGACGCTGACGCTGATCGAGGACTGGTGGCAGAACCACAGCTCGGTGCCGTCGTCGAGGGTGAGGATCGTGCGGTAGCCGTAGGAGCCGGCCCAGCCGGCCTCCGTGATGGTGCCGCTGTGGATCGCCTTGATGAGCGTGCCCGTGGGGGCCGCGAAGTCGAGGCCGGTGTGGTAGCCGGAGGACCACAGGGAGCCGGCCTGCCCGAAGGTGCCGGTGATGGTGTACGAGGAGGTCGGCAGCGTGAACTGCTTGGCGAGCTCGGCCAGGCGCTCGGCCTCGGCCTTCTTCGCCGCCTCCGCCTCCGCCTTCTCCTTGGCGGCCTTGGCCTTGGCCTGCGCGTCCTTCTCCGCCTTCGCGGCGGCGTCGCGCGCCTCCTTGTCGGCGGCGTCGGCGACGGCCTGGGCGGCACGGGTGTCGATCTGGTCCTGCTGGACCTCGGCCTGGGCGAGGATGCGCGAGCGCAGCGCCTCACCGGCGTCGGAGGTGCCCTGCGCGGTACCGGCGGTGGTGGTCTCACCGACCGTGCTGAACGCGGTGGCGGTGTCGGCGGCGGAGTCGTCGTCCGAGATGAGGGAGCCGACGCCGGGCAGGTCGGGCATGGAGATCGACACCGGCGGCTTGCCGGTGTTGGCGCTGGCCATCCCGCCCGCGCTGACGGCGGCTATGACTCCGACGCCGAGCACGGTGGAGCTACGGGCGAATCCTCCGCCACGCTGCTTGGCGACACGGTGCCGGCCCCGGACGGGGGCGACGGACTCCGCGGTGGGGTTCCACTCACCGAGCGGGGCCTCGTCGTCGGCGCGGTAACCGCCGTACACAAGGGTGTTGCCGGTTGCGTACGGGGCCTCGGGGGCAGGCGGGTTGGACGCCACGTGGGCGTGCTCCTTTCCTTCCTTCTCGCCTACCGGGTTAGCTGACGGGTTCGGAGCAGGAAGGTCTCCTACGCGCGTAAACCTGCCGTGCTGCCACGGCGGAAGACGTGCGATTCACCCCAAGTGGTGGTTCCCCGGTTCCCTTGCGGAATTCGGCGCGTGAGCACGGAGCCGTCTCTTGTGACGGCTGGGACGACCGCGCTGCGTTATCGAACGTTAATAGACCCGGGGGGCGGATTCCAAGCTGTTCCGCTTGATCATTAACGAAATCCCGCTGGACTTACGGCCCATGACCGGCGAAAAACGGGCGAGTTGACCCGGCCTCAGCCGGACCACAGGTATTGACGGTATGTCAGTTGTTATGCGGAGGGCGCTCGCCCGCTCACGCCTGGTGACCACAGAAAGGGGAAACGCACCGAGGGCCGGAACCCTTTCGGATTCCGGCCCTCGGACCTGAGTAGCGGGGACAGGATTTGAACCTGCGACCTCTGGGTTATGAGCCCAGCGAGCTACCGAGCTGCTCCACCCCGCGTCGGTGTGACACCAGCATACGCCATTCGCGGGACCGCTCGCGCCACGTGCCGTCAGAGGCCGGGGTTGCCCGCGTGGGTGAGGGTCTCCCAGGAGACGAAGAGGTCGTCGGTGCCGGCGGGCCGGGTCTCCTCGGCGAGCCTGTGCGCGGCCGGGACGGGCATGTCGAGCCGGTCCTCCAGATGGTTGAGCGCGACCTCCAGGTCCGGGCCCATGTTCCGGTCGACCTTGCCGCCGCACAGCCAGGCGGGCGCGGGCTCGCCGGACTGGTAGCGGGCGTGGAAGGCGAGCGCGGCCTCCAGGCGGTCCTTGACCTCGCCGTACAGGTCGACGCCCTGGTGCCAGGCGGTCTCGGCGGCGTGCGCGGTGGCGGCGAGGGAGTAGCCGACGTGCTTGAAGTTGCGGCAGGTCTCCTGGGAGAGGCCGTCCTTGTAGGTCGTCTGCCCGAACCAGTACGTCGTCAGCTTCTGCGGGGTGGTCATGGTGGAGCCGGGCGGCGTGAGCGGCACCTTGCCGTCCTTCTCCAGGTAGAAGTACGCGGGCACGCGCTCCCGGAAGCGCTGGACGGCGTGGTCGAAGGCCTTGTGGTCGTTGAGGAAGACCGCGATGCCCATGGCCGCGTCCGTCATCACGAGGTCCCAGTTGCCGTTGTAGTCGGGCACCTTCTGGGTGACGGTCGGCAGATAGGCGGTGCGCAGCATGGTCTCGAAGCGCCGGACGCGGTCGGCGGGCCAGCCCGCCCCCTCGCTGTACCGGATGATCTCGCCGGCCCGCGCCCAGGTCGCCCCGGCCCACCCGGTCTGCAGCCCGGCGTCCTCCTCCGTGTGCCGCTTCACCGTCGCCGACCAGGCGTCCATGATCTCCCTGGCCTTCACGGCGTGCTGCCGCTTGCCCGTGACGGAGAAGAGCAGAGCCTGCGTATAGGCCGCGATGGCGTCCTCACGCTCCTCGACACACCCGTGCTTGGGCTTGTTCCCCCAGGGACAGTCGACGTTCGCGATCGGCTCCGGCCGGTACTTGTACGACCCGTACTTGCTGTCCCGCATGTCCAGGTACGCCTTCAGCCACGGCTGCTTCCCCGCCGTCACCTTCTCCCGTACGACATCCAGCTGCCCCCGGCTGACCAGCACACCGGGATGCGTGAACCCGGCGTCCGCGGGCAGCGCACGGGCCATCGTGCGGGTACCGGGGCCGGTGGTACCGCAGGAGGCGACACCGAGGGCGAGCAGGGGCACGAGGACAAGGGTGACAGCACGTCTCATATGCGCAGGGTCGCCTTGTGGGGGCGGAGGCGCAGGAATTGTTGGGCCGATCGGTCCTGCGCGGGAGTGGGGCGGGGAGGTGCGGCGGCGAAGAAGAGCCGCCCCGCCGGATGACACCCGGCGGGGCGGCTCGGTGCACGGCGGGCCTACCAGCCCATGTCCCTGGCCACCTCTTCCTGCGCGGCGGCGATCTCCTCCTCCGTGGACGCCGTGACATCCGTGTCACACGCCCACTCGAACCGGCCCAGCAGATCGGCGAGCGCCTGCTTCTGCGCCGGGTGCGTGATCGGCACGGCGTTGAGATCGGTGCTCATCAGCCAGTCGAACAGCACGATGGCGTCCGCGCGCCACAGGCGGATGTTGACGGTCGGCACGGACTCCGGGGACTCATGGGTGTTCATGGGGAGGCATCTCTCCTCGTCAGCGGCGCGTCGGCACTACTTGATCTCGATGTGCCAGTAGGGGTCGGACCGGTCGATGGTCTTCCCTGTCAGGGGGTTGATGAACTGGCCGCCTTCGTTCGCGTAGGTGATGTATCCGGTGGGCTTCGGGTACTTCCCGGTCGTCGTCGGATCCATGACACGGACGTATCTGACGCTCTTGTGGAGACCGTTGGCGACGGCCTCGGACTCCTTGACGTCGTAGAACCAGCCCTTCCCGGTGTTGGCCATCGAGATGGCCTTGCGCCCCTTGGGGAGCCAGAGGGTCTCGCCCTTCGGGCCGATGACGTCGGCGATCAGGCACCGGCTGTTGTGGACCAGGACCGGGGTGTCGCCGGCCAGCACATAGTAGGTGTGCAGGTCGTCGACCGTGAGGTTGTAGGTGCGGGCGCTCCTGGCGAACGGGCGGTTGGACAGGACCGTGACGGTGGTGCCGTCGTCGGTGCGCAGCGTCGCGCCCGGGAGCAGGCGGTCCGCCTCGACCCAGTCCCCCGCCGACGGCGACCAGAAGGGGTGCTCGTATGTCGCGGTCAGCTTCTGCTCGCCCTGAGGGGTGGAGACGCCGATCTCGTTGAAGAGCTTGTCGTCCTCGGTGACGATCAGGTCGGTCACCGCACGCGGGCCCCGCTCCCCGGTGACCGGATCGGCGGCGAGGACCTCGTCGCCGACCCGCACGGACTCGATGGTCTTCGTCGAGCCGTCGGCCATCAGCACCTCGGTGCCCGCGAGGAAGCACTGCGCGCACTTCTGGGCCACGCGGACGGCCCTGCTGCTGTCGATCACGTTGTCGACCGCGTCGAACCCCTTCTTGAGGAGCTTGAGCTTGCCGACCGGAAGGACGGAGAGCGCGGCGAGCGAGCACTTGCCGAGGCTGGGGTTCTTGACGCAGTCCTTGGCGTCGTTCAGGCCGAGGACCTCCCAGGCGACCTCCTTCAGCGTCGGGTCGATCTCGGGGAACGTGAGGGGCTTGCCGGCCAGCGCGCAGGGCGGCAGGTGGTCGCGGTACGGGTTGACGATGCACTTCGGCTCGCTCTCCCGCTCCTTCTTACGGCGCTCCTCGGCGAGGCGGCGCGCCTCGGCCTGCTCCGCCTCGCGCTTGGCCACCACGTCCTTCCAGGCCGCGGTGGCCTCCTGCTTGGCCTGGGTCGCGCTCTTGCCGGCCGCGATCGCGTCCGCCTCCGCATGGTCACTGGCCTCCTTCGCCTCGTACGCCGAGGTGCGGGCGTACTCGGCGGAGAACTCCGCCTGGGCGGCGGACTCCTCGGCGGCCACCGCGTCGCTCGCCGCGCGGTCGGCGAGGCCGAGCTGTTCGGCCTGTACTTCACCGACGCCGGCCAGCACCAGGAGCACCGCCTC
>NZ_JBEYVC010000286.1:0-8257 GCF_040643855.1 Streptomyces sp. NPDC047072
CAGCTCCACGAAGCCGATGTCCTCGTTGGCCAGCCCGGCATCATGCCGGGCGCCCTTCATCGTCGTAGAAGATCAGCAGTCGCTCTGGGCCGTCCTGCCCGCGAACCGGTCGCCGAGCCAGGAGACGACGTCGCCGACGGCCTGGTTGTCGGTGAGGAGATGGTCGCCGGGGTAGATCTTCCAGCCGGTCTTCACGCCCGCCGCGCAGTAGGCGGTGCGGACGGCGTCCTCGGTGGCGGTGGGGATGACCTCGTCGAGGGCGCCGCGGTACTGGAGGACGGGGAAGGCGATCCGGTAGGTGCCGAGGTTCACGCCCAGTTTCTGGGCGTCCAGGACCTGGCCCCAGGTGCGGCCGTCGGTGCCGCGCTGCTGGTAGAGCTGGTCGAGGGTGAGTCCGGCGGTGGTGAAGTCCTTGATGCTCTTGCCCGCGAGGCCGGTGACCGTGCCGACGAGACAGACGGACTTGGCGGTCTTCACGGCCTCCTTTCCCTGGTCGTTGAGGAGCGAGTCGAAGGGCAGCGTGGGGTAGGCGGCCTGGATGCCGAGGGCCGCGTCGGCGAGGAAGCCGGAGAAGGCACCGCCGTCGAGCCCGGCCGCCACCTGCTTGAGGTCACCGGGGATGCCGCCCGAGGCGTCCCCGACCACGTTCAGTTCGGGTGCGTAGCCCGCGGCCAGCTGGGCGGCCCACAGGCTGGCCGCGCCGCCCTCGGAGTAGCCCCAGAGTCCTGTGCGGGCCTGCCGGGACAGGCCGCTGCCGGGTACGGCGGGGGCGGCGCGGGCGATGTCGAGCAGGGCGTGGCCGGAGTCGGTGCCGGCGACATAGCGGTGCGTCTGGCCGTCCAGGTAGCCGGGACCGTCGGTCGCGGCGACCGCGTACCCGGCCGTGAGCAGGGCCGCGATGTTGTCGCCCTCGTACTCGTCCTGGAAGGCCCCGGCGAGCTGCTTGGAGAAGGCGCACTGGGGGCCGAGGCCGAGGGTGCCGGGGTGGAAGGCGACGACGGGGCGGGTGCCGGTGCCGGTCCAGGGGGCCATGGGGACGGCGAGGGTGCCGGATACGGCGACGGGGCGGCCCTGGTTGTCGGTGGAGCTGTAGAGGACTTTCCAGGCGGACATGGGGATGTTGCCGGGGACTTGGCTGAGGGTGACTTGGCGGCAGGCCAGGACGGTGCCGGGGGTGGCGGGGACGGTGGTGGGGGGTGTGTAGATGTCGGCGTCTGCGGCCGTGCAGGTGGCTGCCTCGGATGCCACTGAGACGGGGCCGCCGCCGAGCAGAGCAGCGGCGAGAACGGTGACAAGGACGAATCTCTTCATCGGTCCGGCGCGTCCCTTCGCAACGGGGGGAGGTTGCTTGGGTGCTCGACGCTAGGAGCCGGACCCACTGACCCATAGTCAGCCGCCGCGCAAGTTCGCCGCCCCGGCTGTCAGGACGCGACAAAGACCGGGGACGGTGTCAGATCCGTACTTCCACCGTCTTCGCCAGCCGGTCGTGCAGCCCCCGGCCGTCGCGGTCCCAGATCAGCGCGGGGACGGCGAGGCAGAGCAGGGCCGTGCGCAGCAGCGCGCGCACGGGGTGGACGCGGCCGGTGTCGACGGCGACCACGCGCAGGCCGAAGAGGCGCTTGCCCGGGGTGAAGCCGATGGTGCCGACGGTGAGCGCGCTCATCACGAAGAAGACGAGCAGCGCCCAGTTCGAGGTCGACTGCTGATAGCTCTGCGTGATCAACTGGGATGCAATCAGGACGCTCATCGCCCAGTCCACGGCGAGTGCGCCGAGCCGCCTGCCCGGGCGCGCGATCGACCCCGGCCCCTGCTCGGGCAGACCGAGCTGCTCTCCGCGGTATCCGAAGTCGACACCGGCGTCCTCGGCGGCCGCGCGGGGGCCCGAGAGCCACGATCCGATTGCTTCCCTCTTGTCCACGCGTCCACGGTACTGCCACCGTTTCGGGATACGGACAGGTGGGGCGGGACCCACGATGTCCGGTTAACTTGTGCGAAACAAATGGGTCACGCCCGAGAAACCACCCGTCCCTAGTGTCGAAGCCAACGTGTGCCACCGCACTGGCCGCACGAACGAACTACCACCCCGGCCCGGGATGCGGTCGGAAGTAGGAGGAGCTGGATGTTCCAGAACGCCGACGAGGCCAAGAAGTTCATCGCGGACGAGGACGTCAAGTTCGTCGACGTCCGCTTCTGCGACCTGCCGGGTGTGATGCAGCACTTCACGCTGCCCGTCGAGGCGTTCGACCCGGACGACGAGCTGGCGTTCGACGGCTCGTCGATCCGCGGCTTCCAGGCCATCCACGAGTCCGACATGGCGCTGCGCGCGGACCTGTCGACCGCGCGGGTGGACCCCTTCCGCCGTGACAAGACGCTGAACATCAACTTCTTCATCCACGACCCGATCACCGGCGAGCAGTACAGCCGTGACCCGCGCAACGTGGCCAAGAAGGCCGAGGCGTACCTCGCGTCGACCGGCATCGCCGACACCGCGTACTTCGGTCCCGAGGCGGAGTTCTACGTCTTCGACAGCGTCCGCTTCGCGACCTCGTCGAACGAGTCCTTCTACCACATCGACTCCGAGGCGGGCGCCTGGAACACCGGTGCGCTGGAGGACAACCGCGGTTACAAGGTCCGCTACAAGGGCGGCTACTTCCCGGTCCCGCCGGTCGACCACTTCGCCGACCTGCGTGCCGAGATCTCCCTGGAGCTGGCCAAGTCCGGGCTCCAGGTCGAGCGCCAGCACCACGAGGTGGGCACCGCCGGCCAGGCCGAGATCAACTACAAGTTCAACACGCTGCTCGCCGCGGCCGACGACCTCCAGCTCTTCAAGTACATCGTGAAGAACGTCGCCTGGCGCAACGGCAAGACCGCGACCTTCATGCCGAAGCCGATCTTCGGTGACAACGGCTCGGGCATGCACGTCCACCAGTCCCTGTGGACCGGCGGCCAGCCGCTCTTCTACGACGAGGCCGGTTACGCGGGCCTGTCGGACACCGCCCGCTACTACATCGGCGGCATCCTCAAGCACGCCCCGTCGCTGCTCGCCTTCACCAACCCGACGGTGAACTCCTACCACCGTCTGGTGCCGGGCTTCGAGGCGCCGATCAACCTGGTGTACTCGCAGCGCAACCGCTCCGCGGCCATGCGTATCCCGATCACCGGCTCCAACCCGAAGGCCAAGCGCGTCGAGTTCCGCGCGCCCGACTCCTCCGGCAACCCGTACCTCGCCTTCTCGGCGCTGCTCCTCGCGGGCCTCGACGGCATCAAGAACAAGATCGAGCCGGCCGAGCCGATCGACAAGGACCTCTACGAGCTGGCTCCCGAGGAGCACGCCGGCGTCGCCCAGGTCCCGACCTCCCTCCCGGCCGTCCTGGACCGCCTCGAGTCCGACCACGAGTTCCTCCTCCAGGGCGACGTCTTCACGCCGGACCTGATCGAGACGTGGATCGACTTCAAGCGCACGAACGAGATCGCCCCGCTCCAGCTGCGTCCGCACCCGCACGAGTTCGAGCTGTACTTCGACGTGTGATCGACGCGTAGGCCGTACGGCGGCGCCCCCATTCCTGTTGTCCAGGGGTGGGGGCGCCGCCGTATCGTTTGTCTGTACGACTTTCCTGGGAGACGGGGGTCAGGGGATGCCGGAACCGGACGACGAGGAGCGGGAGTTCGACATCCGCTGGGCCGACGGAGCGGAACTCAAGGAGCCCTCGGCCTGGGCCCGTATGCTCGCCGCCCGCTGGAAGGAGAACCCTCCAGCGCCACAGCCGTTGCTCGGGTACTTCGACTTCCGGTCGCCTTACTGGAAAGCGCTCTTGTCAATACCCGTGCCCGCCAGGGGTATGGGGCTGCATGATGTTGTTGCATCGAAAGTCCGCGTCGAGATCGGTTGGTCCGGTGGCAGCAGCGCGTCCTCACATTGCGATGATCTTCACGGCCCTTCCTGTGGAGCACGAGAAGGTCAAACTGCACCTTACGAGCGCCGGCGCGACGCTTCTGCATTCCGAGGAACTCGACCGCGGTTCTCGTGCGGCCGTCTATGCGCTGGACGGCCAAGTCCCCTGGCACGTCTACCTCGTGAGGAGCGGGACCGGCAACACCACCACGACGAGGGTGGTGAGCCGCTGGCTCGCCGAGAAAAAGCCCGAGGCCGCGTTCTTCGTCGGTATCGCCGCCGGACGCAAGGACGCCGTTCGCCGGGATGTCGTCATCGCCAAGACCGTCTACGCGTACCAGCGGGGCAAACAGACCCAAGGCGGTTTCCTGGCCCGCCCCATCAGCTGGGTGCCGCCGGTTGACGTCATCAGTACCGCGGAGGAGGTCGCGCAAGAAGTCGGCCCCCTGATGACCGGCCGGATCCACTTCAAACCGATCGCTTCCGGTGACACGGTGATCGACTCCCTGAGCGCTCCCGATCACCGGATCATCGAGAACAGCTACGAGGACTCCGCGGCCATCGAGACGGAGGGCGCGGGCTTCGCCGAGGCAGCCCACAGTCACCGTCCCGCGTTCCGGTGGCTCCTCATACGTGGCATCAGCGATCTGGCGGACGGCAGGAAAAAGGAGCAGGAGGCCGATGCGCAGAGTCACGCCGCTCTCCACGCGGCCCTCGTGGCCGTGCACATCCTGAGAGCGCTCGATGTCGAGCCGGTCACACTCCCCGAGGCCGATTCCCGGCCGGCCGCTCCCTCCGCTCCGGTGCCCGACAACCACACCATCCCCCTGCTGCCCCGGACGGGATCCCGGCCGCCCGTCCGATCCGGCGAGCCGGACAGACCCGGTCCGCCGCCCGAGCGGGTGTCCACTCGGCCGGACCCGTCCAGCTCGAAGCGGGTCACTCTCGCCTTCCGCCGGCGGCGCCGGCCCGTGGTATTCGGGGTGGTCGGCCTGGCGGCCCTTCTCGTGGTCGGCCTCAGCGTCCGCGGCTTCGGAAACGACGGGACAGGCACCGAGGGCGACCCCACGACGCTCTCCGCCTCACTGAAGCCCTGTGACCACGCCGACGTCACCCTGCACATCGCCTCCTCCGTCGACAAGTCGGAGCCCCTGCGGCGCGCGGCGAAGGCCTACGGCCCCCGGTCCGCCGAGGGGGCATGCGTACAGATCCAGGTCGACGACAAGAACTCGGGCGACGCCATGCGGGCCCTGGCCCATGGCTGGACCGAGGACGACGGGGAGGCCGTGCCCGACGTGTGGTCGCCGGCCGGGGACGCCTGGCTCGCCCTGGCCCGCGCCAACGCGACGGCCAAGACCAGGAGCCTGTTCCCGCAGCAGGCGGAGCCGATCGTGACGAGTCCGCTCACCGTCGCGATGCCGAAGCCGATGGCCGCGGTCCTGGAGTGGCCGGAGAACACGTTCACCTGGAGCGAGCTGGCCGACTGGTCGACGCATGCCAAGGGCTTCTGGGCGGCGAACAACCGCGGAAAGCCCGAATGGGGGGACTTCAAACTCGGCAAGACCAACCCGGGATACTCCACGTCCGGCCTCAACGCGACCCTGGGCGCCTTCTACGCCAGGACCGGTACCACCGGCGAACTGACCGAGGCCCGCCTCGACGACTCCAGGAACCGCGCGTTCGTCAAGAGCATCGAGCAGGCCGCCGTGCACTATGGCGACACCACGCTGACCTTCCTCTCCAATCTCCGCCGGGCCGACAAGGAGAGCGCCCAGAAGGCGATGTCGTACATCTCCGCCGTCACACTGGAGGAGAACACGGTGGCCGCCTACAACGCGGGCTACCCCTGCGGTGCGCTCAGCACGGAGGAGGGCTGTGAGCCGACCGGCAAACCGGACACGCCCTTGGTCTCCTTCTATCCGACGGACGGCATCCTCTTCTCCAATCACCCCTATATCGAGCTGAACATCAAGAACAAGGCGAAGAAGGCGGTGGCGGACGACTTCCTCGTCTATCTGCACGAGCCCAGGACTTTCGCCACGCAGTTCGGTCGCTACGGCTTCCGCACCTACGACAACAAGGTCCCGGCGGATTCCATGCTCCGTGCCAAGGACAGCGGGGTCATGCCCGACACGGACCTCAGCAATTCCCTGTCCACGCCCCAGGACCAGGTCCTGAAGCACCTGCTGGACATCTGGCCCACCCTGCGCAGACGCGCCAACGTGCTCCTCCTCATCGACACCTCGGGGTCGATGAACGACAAGATCCTCGGCACCGACCAAACCAAGCTGGAACGGCTGAAGCAGGCGGAGACCGAACTGTTGGGTGAGTTCACCAGGTCCGACCGGGTCGGGCTCTGGAAGTTCTCCGATGCCGAGGATCTGGGCGGTGACCCGGACTACAGGGAACTGGTACCGCTCGCCCCCTACGACAGGAATCCGCTGTCCGAGAACTTCCGGGCCCTGGAAGCGGAGGGTGCGACGGGTCTCTACGACACACTCGACGCCGCCACGGCCGCGATGCGCGCGGACTACGACCCGAAGGCCATCAACGCGATCGTCCTTCTCACCGACGGCCGCGACCAGGACAAGGGCAGTGTGCCGCTGGCGACGCTGCTTCAGCACATCAACGACCCTTCCAAGCCCCAGGTGCGCGTCTTCACCATCGCCTACGGCAGCGCGGCCGACGAGGACGACAAAAAGGGCAGGACCGTGCTCCAGCAGATCGCCGACGCCGGCACCGGCCAGATGTACGACGCCAGGAACGCCGACACGATCGAGCAGGTGATCACCAGCGTGATCTCGAACTTCTGAGCCGTTCCTTTGCTCTCCGTAGGGCCGATCGAGATCTGACCATGGCGGGCCCGGGTGCACACTGGACGGTGGGACGAGTGCCTGACTGCGGGGTGATGCAGATGCGGAGTCGTTTCCGGACCGACCGGCGGCTGGCCGTGCGGATGACGGTCACGTTGTTCCTGCTCGGTCTGGTGTACGTGGCCTTCGTCGCCGCGTTGATCGTGTTGCTGAAGTCCTGGCTGCTGGTCGTGGTGATCATCGCCGCCATGTTCGTGGCGCAGTTCTGGTTCTCCGACCGGATCGCCATGTTCGCGATGCGCGGGCGGGTGGTGGAGCGGGAGGAGTATCCCGAGCTGCACGCCGTCGTGGACCGGCTCTGCGCCATCGCGGACATGCCGAAGCCCGTGATCGCCGTATCGACCATGGACATGCCCAACGCCTTCGCCACCGGGCGCAATCCCGATCACGCCGTCGTGTGCGTGACCACCGGGCTGCTCAGGCGCCTGGAACCCGCCGAGCTGGAGGGCGTGCTCGCGCACGAGCTGTCGCACGTGGCGCACAAGGACGTCGCGGTCATCACGATCGCCTCCTTCCTCGGTGTGCTCGCCGGGCTCATCGTGCGGTTCGCCTTCTACAGCCAGATCTTCGGCGGGCGGAAGGACCAGAACACCGCCGTGGTCTTCGCCGCCGTGATGGGGGTCTCCGCGGCCGTGTACGCGATCAGCTTCCTGCTGATCAGGGCGCTGTCCCGGTACCGGGAGCTGGCCGCGGACCGGGCGGCCGCGCAGCTGACCGGCCGGCCCTCGGCGCTCGCCTCCGCGCTCACCAAGGTCTCCGGGGACATCGCGCGGATCCCGACCAAGGACCTGCGCACCGCCCAGGCCTTCAACGCCTTCTACTTCACCCCGGCCACCGGCAAGGAGCCCGGCATCGAGCGGTTCTTCTCGACCCACCCGCCGCTGGAGGAGCGTCTTGAGCAACTGGGCCGGATCTCGGCCGAGTTGGGCGAGGCGGCGCTGCCCGGGAACGGGTCCGGGTCTGGGACCGGGTCCGGGAAGGCGGGCTGAGGATGGGGCTGCTGGACATCCTGCTCGGGCGCACGAAGCCCGTCGCTCCCGATCTCGACCAGCTCTTCGCCCTGCCGTCGGCGGCCGTGACCCTGGAGGCCGCGGCCTCCTTCACGCCGACCGGCCGCGGTGCGGTGTGCTTCGCGACGGTCGAGGGCGCGGCCTTCGAGCAGACCCACCGGGAGGTCCAGGCCCTGCTGGACGCGGACGCCGACCGGGACGGCCCGCCGGTCGAGCTGAGCCGGGACGGCTTCGGCTACTCCTGGCTGGTCTCGGAGCGGACCCCCGACCAGCTGCCCCAGCTGGTCAACGACCTGCACGCGGTGAACAGTTCGATGGAGGTCAACGGCTTCGGGCCGCAACTGCTGTGCTCGCTGGCCGGGTTCCGGGATCCCGAGGACCGCCCGCTCGCCCTCGTCTACCTGTACAAGCGCGGCACGTTCTACCCCTTCGCGCCGCTGCCCCGCGACGGACAGCGGCCCCACAACCCGCTGGAGCTTCGG
>NZ_JBEYVC010000287.1:0-8219 GCF_040643855.1 Streptomyces sp. NPDC047072
GGAACTGGTGGCCGCCGCGCTGGCCGCGGGGGCGTCGGCGGGGCTCACGGACACCGCGCGGGGCGCCGTCCTCGATCTGTACACCTCGCTGCGGGGTCCAGTTCGTGCGCGGCGGGGCGCAGGCCCAGGACCTCGCGGCCCAGCAGCAGCTCGATACCGAGGGCCTCGAAGTCGACGTCGAAGGCGGAGCCCTCGGCCTTGCCGAGCAGGACGGCCTTGGAGAGCGGGGGCCGGTCGTACGGTTGATGGGGTTCCGCGCCGAGCACCGTCACGGTGCCGGTGAAACCCTGTTCCCGCAGGGCCACCGCGGTCTGCACCCCGGCCATGCCCGCGCCGACCACCACCACCCGCCGCTGCGCCTGCGTCGTCTGCTCGTCCACCGGATCACCATAGTCAACTGACAATTTGTCAGTCAGCGGTCGTGCTCAGTGACCTGCTCCACAACGCTCGTTCCGTGGCCCTCCTGCGACTCCCACTCCCAGGTCTCCTCCAGCCGCACCCGGCCGTCCGCGAGGTCGACCACGGTCGAGAGGCAGTGCCCGGACGAGGTCGTCCCGTCCGCCTTCAGCTGCACGTACCGGAAGTCGAGACGGTCCCCCGCGCGCGTGCCGACGAGATGCCCCCGTACGACGTCCCCGCCCGCGTACTCGGCCCAGACCTCCCCGTCCTTCTCGTGGTACGTGAACCGGGTACGGGTACCCACCTGCCCCGGTGCCTGGTCTGCGACGGGGGCCAGGACAAGGCCGTCGAGCGAGCGGGACATGACAGAAGGCTCCCTTACAGAGGCGCAGGACCAAAGGCTAGGGTGGCCAACGTACAAGCACTCGCGGGAGCCCGGACGCACCGGGCTGAGAGGGAGGCTGGCGGCCTCCGACCGTACGAACCTGATCCGGGTCATGCCGGCGAAGGGAGGGGCTGGACGCCCATGTCGTCACGTACGTCAGACGTCCTCGTCGTAGGGGGCGGGATCATCGGCCTGGTCACGGCCTGGCGGGCCGCGCAACGCGGCCTCGGCACAGCCGTCGTGGACCCCGAGCCGGGCGGCGGGGCCGCCCAGGTGGCCGCCGGGATGCTGGCCGCGGTCACCGAACTGCACTACGGCGAGCAGACCCTGCTCGGCCTGAACCTCGCCTCGGCCCGCCGCTACCCCGACTTCGCGGCCGAGCTCACCGAGCTGACCGGGCAGGACCTCGGCTACCGGCGCTGCGGCACGCTCGCGGTCGCCCTGGACGCCGACGACCGCGCCCATCTGCGCGAACTGCACGCGCTGCAACGCCAGTCGGGCCTCGACTCGGAGTGGCTGTCGGGGCGGGAGTGCCGGCGCCTGGAGCCCATGCTCGCGCCGGGGGTGCGCGGCGGCCTCCGGGTGGACGGCGACCACCAGATCGACCCGCGCCGCCTCACGCGCGCGTTGCTGACCGCGTGCGAGCGGGCGGGCGTGGTCTTCCACCGGGCGTGGGCGCAGCGCCTGCGGGTCGTACGGGAGCGGGCCGCCGGGGTCACCACGCGGGACGGTACCGAGCTGGCCGCGGACCAGGTCGTGCTCGCCGCCGGGAGCCTCAGCGGCCGTCTGGAAGGCGTCCCGGTGGACGTCCTGCCGCCCGTACGGCCCGTGAAGGGCCAGGTGCTGCGGCTGACCGTGCCCGAGCACCACGCGCCCTTCCTGAACCGCACCGTGCGGGCCGTGGTGCGCGGCAGCCATGTCTACCTGGTGCCCCGGGAGAACGGCGAGCTGGTGGTCGGCGCGACCAGCGAGGAGCTGGGCTGGGACACCACGGTCACCGCGGGCGGGGTCTACGAGCTGCTGCGCGACGCCCACGAGCTGGTCCCCGGCATCACCGAGCTGCCGCTCACGGAGACCCGCGCGGGCCTGCGCCCCGGGTCCCCGGACAACGCCCCGCTGCTCGGCCCGACGGAGCTGCCCGGCCTGCTGCTCGCCACCGGTCACTACCGCAACGGCGTCCTGCTGACCCCGGTCACCGGGGACGCCCTGGCGCACGCCCTGACCACCGGTGAACTGCCGGACGAGGCCCGTCCGTTCACCCCGAGGCGCTTCCTGGAGCTCGTGGAGCAGCCGGCATGAACATCTCCGTCAACGGGGAGCCGCGCCAGTTTGCTCCCGGCACGGCCCTCGACACCGTCGTGCGCGCCCTGACCCCGGCGCCCTCCGGCGTGGCCGCCGCGCTCAACGAGACGGTCGTCCCGCGCGCGCAGTGGTCCGCCACCGCCCTCGCCGAGGGAGACCGCGTGGAAGTCCTCACCGCCGTCCAAGGAGGCTGACCATGGCCGACGACCCCTTCCTCATCGGCGGTACGGCCTTCTCGTCCCGGCTGATCATGGGTACCGGCGGGGCGCCCAGCCTGGAGGTGCTGGAGCGCGCCCTGGTCGCCTCCGGCACCGAGCTGACGACGGTCGCGATGCGCCGCGTGAACCCCTCGGTGCACGGCTCGGTGCTGTCCGTCCTGCAGAAGCTCGGTATCCGGGTGCTGCCCAACACCGCGGGCTGCTTCACCGCCGGGGAGGCCGTCCTGACGGCCCGCCTCGCGCGCGAGGCGCTCGGCACCGACCTGGTCAAGCTGGAGGTCATCGCCGACGAGCGGACCCTGCTGCCGGACCCCGTCGAGCTGCTGGACGCGGCGGAGACCCTGGTGGACGACGGGTTCACGGTGCTGCCGTACACCAATGACGACCCCGTCGTCGCCCGGAAGCTGGAGGACGTGGGCTGCGCCGCGATCATGCCGCTCGGCTCCCCCATCGGCTCCGGGCTCGGCATCCGCAACCCGCACAACTTCCAGCTGATCGTCGAGCACGCGCGCGTGCCGGTGATCCTGGACGCGGGGGCGGGTACGGCCTCGGACGCGGCGCTGGCGATGGAGCTGGGGTGCGCGGGTGTGATGCTCGCCTCGGCGGTGACCCGCGCCCAGGAGCCCGAGCTGATGGCGCACGCCATGCGGCACGCGGTGGAGGCGGGCCGGCTGGCGTACCGCGCGGGCCGGATCCCCCGGCGGCATTTCGCGCAGGCCTCTTCCCCGGCGGACGGCCTGGCCGTACTGGACCCGGAGCGCCCCGCATTCTGAACGCACGTTCGACTCGTCGGCATGTGCAGGTGCGACCTCCGTCACAGCTCGGCCCCAGTACCGCCCCGATCCCCGCCGAACCGGATGGACTGTCAGCGGCGGCTCGTACACTCGCCAGCGTGGATACGACCCTTCAGGACCCCCTGGTCGGGCAGGTGCTCGACGGCCGCTATCGCGTGGACGCGCGCATCGCGGTCGGCGGGATGGCCACGGTCTACCGGGCCCTGGACACCCGTCTGGACCGTGTGCTCGCGCTCAAGGTGATGCACCCGGCGCTGGCGGCCGACGGCATGTTCGTCGAGCGGTTCATCCGCGAGGCCAAGTCCGTCGCCCGGCTCGCCCACCCCAATGTCGTGCAGGTCTTCGACCAGGGCACCGACGGGTCGTACGTCTATCTCGCCATGGAGTACGTCGCCGGATGCACCCTGCGGGACGTGCTGCGCGAGCGCGGGGCGCTCCAGCCCCGGGCCGCGCTCGACATCCTGGAGCCGGTCCTCGCCGCGCTCGGCGCCGCGCACCGCGCCGGGTTCGTGCACCGCGACATGAAGCCGGAGAACGTCCTGATAGGGGACGACGGCCGGGTGAAGGTCGCCGACTTCGGCCTGGTGCGCTCGGTGGACACGGTCACCCACACCAGCGGCAACCTCCTCGGCACCGCCTCCTACCTCGCCCCCGAGCAGATAGAGCACGGCACCACCGACCCCCGGGCCGACGTCTACGCGTGCGGTGTCGTCCTGTACGAGATGCTGACCGGCGACGTCCCGCACACCGGCGACTCACACGCCGTGGTGCTCTACAAGCACCTCCACGAGGACATCCCGCCACCCTCGGCCACCGTCCCGGGCCTGGCGTACGTCCTGGACGAGCTGGTCGCCTCGGCCACCGCCCGCACCCCCGACGTGCGCCCCTACGACGCGGTCGCGCTGTTCGGCCAGACCCGCGAGGCGCGCGCCGCACTGACCGAGGAGCAGCTGGACGCCGTACCGCCGCAGGCGCTGTCCACGCAGCACGGCATCGCCGGCGACCGTACGAGCGTGCTCCCGCGCGCGTTGCGCGTGCCGCGCCCGCTGCCGGTCAACGAGGACGAGCCGGTGTACCACCGCACCAGCGTCCTGGAGACCCCGCCACCCCTGCCTCCGCCGTCCCGGCGCGGCGGCCAGGCCTCTCGCCGCGGCCCGCTCCTCCTCGTCGCCGTGGTCCTACTGGCCCTCGGCATCGGCGCGGGCGTCTGGTACATCAACTCCGGCCAGTTCACCCGGGTCCCGGCGCTGCTCACCAAGACGGAGGCGCAGGCGCGGGACCGGCTGGACGAGGCCGGTCTGGAGACCGGCAAGGTGACGTACGCCTACAGCGACACCGTGGAGAAGGGCGCCGTCATCACCACGGACCCCGGGACGGGCACGCGGATACGGAACAACGACTCCGTCGCGCTGACCGTCTCCAAGGGCCCCGAGACGGTGCAGCTGCCCGACCTCCAGGGCTACTCGCTCGCCAAGGCGCGGACCCAGCTGAAGGACGCCGGTCTGGAGCCCGGCATGGTCACCCGTGAGTTCAGCGACGACGTCCCCAAGGGCTTCGTGATCAGCACGGACCCGGCTGGCGACACCACGCTCCGGGCGGGCTCGACGGTCTCGCTCACCGTCAGCAAGGGCAGCCCGGTCGACATCCCGGACGTCACCGGTGAGGACCTCGCGGACGCGCGGTCGGACCTCCAGGAGGCCGGCCTCAAGGTGAAGGTCGCCACCGCGCGGGTCAACTCCGAGTACGACGCGGGACAGGTCGCCCGGCAGGACCCGGGTGCGGACGGCCAGGCCGCCGAGGGGGACGTCATCACCCTGACGCTCTCCAAGGGGCCCGAGATGATCGAGGTCCCGGACGTCACGGGCGACAGTGTCGACGACGCCAAGGCCGAGCTGGAGGGGGCCGGGTTCGAGGTCTCGGAGGACCGGGGGCTGCTGGGGCTCTTCGGGAACACCGTGAAGAAGCAGTCCGTGGAGGGCGGGGAGACCGCACCCAAGGGGTCGACCATCACGATCACGATTCGCTAGGTGGGACCATGGGGCGGTGATGACTCCGCGCAACCCCATTGGTGGGCATGTTCCCGTCGCCGGTGGGCTCCACTCCGTAGGGCTGTCCTACGCTCGTGATCTCCATGCCGAGACCGTGCAGGTCTTCGTGGCCAACCCCCGCGGCTGGGCCACCCCTGTCGGCAATCCCGCCCAGGACGAAGCCTTCCGTGAGGTCTGCGCCGAGGAGAGGATCCCGGCCTACGTCCACGCGCCCTATCTGATCAACTTCGGCTCGCACACCGAGGCGACCGTGGAGAGGTCCGTCGAGTCGTTGCGGCACTCCCTGCGGCGCGGGCGGGAGATCGGCGCCCTGGGTGTCGTCGTGCACACCGGCAGCGCCACCGGCGGCCGCGACCGCTCCGTCGCCCTGAAGCAGGTCCGCGAGCACATGCTGCCGCTCCTCGACGAACTCACCCACGACGACGACCCGTTCCTGCTGCTGGAGTCGACGGCCGGCCAGGGCGCCTCGCTCTGCTCCCGGACCTGGGACTTCGGGCCGTACTTCGACGCCCTGGACGCCCACCCGAAGCTCGGGATCTGCCTCGACACCTGCCACATCTTCGCCGCGGGCCACGACCTGACCGGCCCGAGCGGTATGCACCAGACCCTCGACCTGCTCGTGGACACCGTCGGCGAGGGCCGTCTGAAGCTGATCCACGCCAACGACTCCAAGGACGTCGTCGGCGCGCACAAGGACCGCCACGAGAACATCGGTGCCGGTCACATCGGCGAGGACCCCTTCCGCGCCCTGATGACCCACCCCGCGACCGAGGGCGTCCCGTTGATCATCGAGACACCCGGCGGCAAGGACGGCCACGCGGCGGACGTGGAGCGGCTGAAGAAACTCCGCGAGGGATAGCCCGCCACGGAATTGGCTGGACAGCCCGCCACGGAGTTAGGGAATACCCCCAGGGGGTACTGGGTTCCTGTTCGGCACAGGAACCACCATCCGCCCTTGGGGGAACCATGGAGCACGAGCACCACCACCAGACAGGCAGCAGCTGGAACATGGCCGTCCAGGCCACCCTCCACTGCCTCACCGGCTGCGCCATCGGCGAGGTGCTCGGCATGGTCGTCGGCACCGCGCTCGGCTGGGGAAACCTCGCGACCACGGTCCTCGCGATCGTCCTGGCCTTCTTCTTCGGCTACTCGCTCACCCTGCGCGGCGTCCTGAAGGCCGGCGTCGGCCTCGCGGCGGCGGTGAAGGTGGCGCTGGCCGCGGACACCCTGTCCATCGCCGTGATGGAGCTGGTCGACAACGGCGTGATCGTGCTGTGGCCGGGCGCGATGGACGCGACCCTCGGCGACCTGCTGTTCTGGGCCACCCTTGCGATCTCCCTGATGATCGCCTTCGTCGTCACCACACCGGTCAACAAGTGGACGATCGGCCGCGGCAAGGGCCACGCGGTGGTGCACCAGTACCACCACTGACCGGCGTGAAGAAGAGTCAGAGCTCGGGACCGTCCCCCGGCTCCTCCTGGTAGGAGTAGCGCTGCTCCTTCCAGGGGTCGCCGACGTTGTGGTAGCCGCGCTCCTCCCAGAAGCCGCGGCGGTCGGCGGTCATGTACTCCACGCCACGGACCCATTTGGGCCCCTTCCAGGCGTACAGATGAGGGACGACCAGGCGCAGCGGGAAGCCGTGCTCGGCGGTCAGCAGCTCGCCGTCCTTGTGGGTGGCGAAGATGGTGCGCGCGGCGGCGAAGTCATCGAGCCGCAGGTTGGAGCTGAAGCCGTACTCGGCCCAGACCATCACATGGGTGACGGCCGGCGCGGGCGGCGCGATCTCCAGGAGCGTCCGAGCGGGGATGCCGCCCCACTCGGCGCCGAGCATGCTGAACTTCGTCACGCAGTGCAGGTCGCCCACGACCGTGGTGTACGGCAGGGCCGTGAACTCCTCGTGGTTCCAGCAGTGTTTCTCGCCGTCCGCGGTGGCCCCGAAGACCCGGAACTCCCAGCGCTCGGGCCGGAACTTGGGGACCGGGCCGTAGTGCGTGACCGGCCAGCCGCGCTGGAGGCGCTGCCCCGGCGGAAGCTCGGAGTGCGCCTCTTCTTCGCTGTCGCGCTCCACCGGCTGACCCATGTATCCATCCTGACAGACCTCGGACGGTGCACCCGACCAACCCCCGAGCAAAACGACCCAAAGTGGACTAAGCATGCCCTTACTTACTAAGTGAAGACTTACTGGACGATCTTCGTCGCCGGTGCAAGGATGCGGCGCAACCTGCCAGTTCCCCCCGGTTGGAAGGAGCCTCTGCGATGCAGGGCGACCCCGAGGTCATCGAATTCCTCAACGAGCAGCTCACCGGCGAGCTCACCGCGATCAACCAGTACTTCCTGCACGCGAAGATGCAGGAGAACTTCGGCTGGACGAAGCTCGCGAAGTACACGCGGCACGAGTCGTTCGACGAGATGAAGCACGCCGAGGTGCTCACCGACCGCATCCTCTTCCTGGAGGGACTGCCGAACTACCAGCGGCTGTTCCACGTGCGCGTGGGCCAGACCGTCAAGGAGATGTTCGAGGCCGACCGGATGATCGAGGTCGAGGCCATCGACCGCCTCAAGCAGGGCATCAAGGTCATGCGCGAGAAGGGCGACATCACGTCCGCGAACATCTTCGAGTCGATCCTGGAGGACGAGGAGCACCACATCGACTACCTCGACACGCAGCTGGAACTGCTGGAGAAGCTCGGTGAGGCGCTGTACATCGCCCAGCTGATCGAGCAGCCGGAGAGCTAGGCGGCTTCCTCGAGGTCCGAGAGGACCGGGTCGACCACGGCAGCCCTGGTCGGACAGGCCCCGCGGCCCAGGATCGCCTGGATGCGCCGCACGCACGACCCGCAGTCCGTACCCGCCTTGCAGGCGGAGGCTATCTGGCGCGGCGTGCAGGCGCCGTTCTCCGCGTGTTGCCTGACCTGCGTCTCGGTCACGCCGAAGCAACTGCACACATACACGCGGATTCACCTCCCGGCGGGATCGATAAGGCTAACCTAACCTTACCCGGCGAGCAGGGACCGCAAAAATCCCGGCCAACTGGGAGGCGAGGGCCACTGCCCGCCGGGTCGCGCGGTCCTTG
>NZ_JBEYVC010000288.1:0-8204 GCF_040643855.1 Streptomyces sp. NPDC047072
GTCCATGTGGATCGACGGCAGGTCGGCGGGCGCCCAGTGGTCCTTCTCCGCGAGCCTGGCCGCGATGCGGTCCGCGCGGTGCGGTGCCCCCCGAGGAACCGCTCGCCGCGGACGCCGCGCCCGCGGCACCGGCCGCCCCGGCTCCGGCGCCGCCGGCGATGAGGGCGGCCGCCTTGGCGTACCCGGCGGCTCCGAACCAGCCGATGACCGCGACCGGGACGACGGCCGGGATACCGCTGGCGACTTCCTTGATCTGGCCCGCGGCCAGCCGGCACTTGGCGCACTCCTCCAGGTGCTTGCGCAGCCCGCGCTCGGCACGCGTGCGCAGGCCGCCGCGGGCGTAGGCGCCGAGCCGGTCGGCGTAGCGGGAGCACTCCTCGTCGGTGACGAGGGAGGCGCTGACGTGGGCCTGGAGGTAGGCCTGCTTGAGGCCCTCGCGGGCGCGGCTGGCGAGCACGCGCGTGCCGTTGGCGTCGAGCCCGAACAGGGTGGCGACCTCGCTCGGCGACTCGTCCTCGACCTCGGTGTGCCACAGCACGGCCTGCCAGCGCTCGGGCAGCGAGCGGAAGGCCTGCATGGCCATGGACTGCTCGGCCTCGTGCATCGCGCGCACATCGGCGCCGAGGTCGAGGGTGTCGGTGTCGGAGACCTCGGAGGAGCGGGCGGTGGCGGCCTGGGCGGCGAACACCGCGAAGTCGTCGACCAGTTGCTCGCGCTTGGCCGACTTCGTCCAGCCCGCGGCGACCCGGCGGACGCTGGTGAGCAGATAGGCGCGGACGGCGTGCTCGGGTCCGGAGCCGCCGCGCACCGCCTGGAGCATGCGGGCGAAGACCTCGGCGGTGAGGTCGTCCGCGGTGTGGCCGTCGCGGCAGCAGGTGCGGGCGTAGCGGCGCACGGCCTCGGCATGGCGCCGGTAGAGCTCCTCGTAGGCGGTGTCGTCGCCGGAGCGCATTCGCTCGATCAGGTCGGCGTCGGCCGGCGGCATCTCCCGCGGCGGCGGCAGGATGCCGCCGTCCTCGCGCCGGTCGCGCTGCGCGGGCACGCTGCCCTCGACGGGCTCGACGGGGTCTCCCTGGGCCGGGATGCCGCCCTGCGGGATGCCCGCCCGGCCGCCCTGCCCCGGCACCTGTGGCGTGCCACCGGCTTCGCCGTCGCCCTCGCCCTCGCCGAGAGGGTCGTTCCGCCCGTCAACGCTCATCGCGGAATGCCCCCGCCGCCAGCTCCACCAGTCCCGAACACCGGGTCAGAGTGCCATATCGAATTTTAGTCAGCAGCGCGCGGTGCGGACTGTCCACTCGTCCGTGGGGACTTCGCGCCGCGCAGTACTAGCCGTCACCCGTTCGGGGAAGGCTCAACTGTCCTGGCATGGAACAGGAGTTGGACGGCAGGGAGTCAGCTCGCCCGAAATGGGCGTGAATGTTCCGGGGTGCGGACGGCATCCCGGCCGCACCCCGCTGTCACTCTCCCGAGTCACGCCGGCCGTGACCGCAGCCCCTCCAGCAGGATGTCCAGCAGCCGGGCCGAGGCCGCCGCCTGCTGGGCGGCGTCCGGCAGCGAGGGCGCGGCCGTCGCGATCACCAGCAGGACGTCCGACACCGACACGTCGGGTCGCAGCTCGCCCGCCTCCCGGGCCCGCTCCACGAGCCGGCCCACGACCTCCAGCAGCGCCGCCGCCCCGGTGTCGTCGGCGACCGACGAGGTCTCCTCCGGCACCAGCCGCAGCTCGCCGGAGCCCGGGGTGGTCCGCTGCTGCGGCACCCGCGCCCCGTCGTACCCGCCGTCGCTCCCGTCCTCGGCGACGCCGACCCGCAGCACCTGCGGCGGCAGCAGCCGCCCGGCGCCCGAGGCGACCGAGGTGCGCAGGAAGCGCGAGAGCGCGGACCACGGCTCGTCCTCCTGGCCGAGCGCCGCCCGGGCCTGGTCGGTCAGCCGCGAGGTCTCCTCCTCGGCTATCCGGCGCACCAGGACGTCCTTGCTCGGGAAGCGCCGGTACACGGTGCCGACACCGACCCGCGCGCGCCGCGCCACGTCCTCCATCGGGGCGCCGTAGCCCAGCTCCCCGAAGACCTCGCGCGCGGCCCGCAGGACGTGCTCCAGATTGCGCTGTGCGTCCACGCGCAGCGGTGCCGTCCGCGAGCTGTCCCCGCGTCCGTTGCCCGCCGCGCTCATCGCCGATCCCATCGCACCGCCCATCGCCCCGCCACCGGGTGCGATGGCGGACGCGGTAGACCAATGAGAGTCCTGAATGTGCATAAATGATCCCCCGGTAATGACGTCTCCCCCCGGAGACTCTCCCCGCCATCGAAAGCCGGAGTGTGCGGAACTGACCCGTTTCGCGAGTCCGCCCGTCGCGGACCCGGAGCACATCCCCCTACACCCCGTCGACACACGAACATAGTTGAGTGGGGGTCAATTCAGAAGGGGCAGGTTCCGCACGGAGCGCCCCCCGATCGGAGTACGGGCGACAAACGCCCCGATTGCACCCCCTACGACCGCCCGGCGCACACCCGTTGACCTGCGAACCTTCCCCGCACTCCGACGATTCGGCCAAAGCGGCGCGCCGACGACTTCCGGTCACACAAATTGTCGGGGCTGTGGACAAACTCAAGCGCCGGGTGCGTCATGGGATGGTGAAGGAACGTGCGCGCATTCTGGTTGTCGGCGGCGGCTACGTCGGGATGTACACGGCTCTGCGTCTTCAGCGGAAGTTGAAACGGGAACTGCAGCGGGGCGATGTGGAGATCACCGTCGTCACGCCCGACCCGTACATGACTTATCAGCCGTTCCTCCCCGAGGCGGCCGCCGGTTCCATCTCCCCGCGCCATGTCGTCGTCCCGCTGCGCCGCGTCCTCGACCGCTGCCGGGTCGTCGTCGGCGAGGTCACCGCGATCGACCACGCCAAGCGCACCGCCTTCCTGACCACGCTCGCCACCGAGGAGGAGGGCACCGGCGGCGAGCATCTGTCGTACGACGAACTCGTCCTCGCCCCCGGCTCGGTCTCCCGCACCCTCCCGATCCCCGGACTCGCCGACCACGGCATCGGGTTCAAGACGGTCGAGGAGGCCATCGGCCTGCGCAACCACGTCATCGAGCAGATGGACATCGCCTCCTCCACCCGCGACCCCGCGATCCGCGACGCGGCCCTCACCTTCGTCTTCGTCGGCGGCGGCTACGCGGGCGTGGAGGCGCTCGGCGAGCTGGAGGACATGGCCCGCTACACCGCGCGGTACTACCACAACGTCCGCCCCGAGGACATGAAGTGGATCCTCGTCGAGGCCTCCGACCGCATCCTTCCCGAGGTCGGCGCCGAGATGGGCCGCTACACGGTCAGCGAACTGCGCCGCCGCAACATCGACGTACGCCTGAACACCCGCCTGGCGTCCTGCACCGACCGGGTCGCCGTCCTCGACGACGGCTCCCGCTTCCCGACCCGTACGGTCGTGTGGACCGCCGGAGTGAAACCGAGCCCCTTGCTCGCCGCCACCGACCTCCCGCTCAACGAACGCGGCCGGCTGCGGTGCACCGCCGAACTCACCGTGGAAGGCGCCACGCACGCGTGGGCGGCCGGAGACGCGGCGGCCGTCCCCGACGTCACCGCCGGGCAACCCGGCACCGAGACCGCCCCCAACGCCCAGCACGCGGTGCGCCAGGCCAAGGTCCTCGGCGACAACATCGTGCACACCCTGCGCGGCGAGCCCCTGCAGACGTACTCCCACAAGTACGTCGGCTCGGTGGCCTCCCTCGGCCTCCACAAGGGTGTCGCGCAGGTCTACGGACGCAAGCTGAAGGGCTACCCTGCCTGGTTCATGCACCGCGTCTACCACCTCAGCAGGGTGCCCACCGTGAACCGCAAGGCCCGCGTCCTGGCCGAATGGACCCTCTCCGGGCTCTTCAAGAGGGAGATCGTCTCCCTGGGTTCGCTCGAACATCCCCGAGCGGAGTTCGAACTCGCGGCCGGTGGAAAGCCTCCTCTCGACCCCTCGGACGACCCGAAGGGGTCGTCCTGACCGGACCGAGGAACTCCACCGGCGGGGTAGGCGTCTGACGGATATCGACCCGGCCGGTCGCCCTGCCACACTGATCCCCGACCTTGGACGGGCAGCCGCCCGCCCTTTCACCCAAGAGGTTTCCCACCGTGCCGCACCCCCGGGCTGCCGTCCCCAGCCCACCGGCCGGGCCCGGAGCCCGCCCGACGCCGCAGACGACGAAGACGACGACACGAGGCAAGGATTCGTGAACTTCACGCGCTGGAGCGCCCGCCTCCCCGGAACGCAGCGCCGCGCGGCAGCGCGGACCGACGACGTGGTCACCCAGGACCGGCTGTCGGAGGGCGCGGTCCCCGCGGCCCGGGCCGAGCGGCTGACCGCACCGGTCCCCGCCGTCGACGAGCTCCCGGTGCGCGAGGTCCTCGACCGCGTCCCGGCCCTCGTCGCCCTGGTCCACGGCAGCGACCACCGCCTCGCCTACGTCAACGACGCCTATGTGGCTGCCTTCGGCCTCCGTCCCCCCGGCGAACCGGCCCGCGAAGCCCTCCCCGAACTCCACGAGATCGGCCTCCTCCCGCTCCTCGACCAGGTCCTGCGCAGCGGCAAGCCGCGCACCGTCAAGTCCCGCAAGGCCCCCGACGGCCGCTCGTACACCTTCACCTGCACCCCGGTCGCCGAGGGCGACGGAGCCGGCAGCGGCGGCACCGGCGTCCTCGTCTTCGCCACCGACGTCACCGACCACGCCGAGGCCGCCGAACGTCTCAGAACCAGCGAGCGCCGCCAGCGCGAGACCGCCGTCACCCTCCAGCGCTCCCTGCTCCCGCAGGAGCTCGAGGAACCCGACGACCTGCGCGTCGCGGCCACCTACCACCCCGGCGGCACCGAAGCGGCGGTCGGCGGCGACTGGTACGACGTCATCACCCTCGGCGGCGGCCGCACCGCCCTGGTCATCGGCGACGTCATGGGCCGCGGGGTCCGCGCGGCGGCCGTCATGGGCCAACTCCGTACGGCGGTCAGGGCGTACGCCCGCCTCGACCTGCCCCCGCACGAGGTCCTCCAGCTCCTCGACGGCCTCGCGACCGAGATCGACGCCAACCAGATCGCCACCTGCGTGTACGCCGTCCACGACCCGAACGAGGGCAAGCTGGTCTACGCCTCGGCCGGCCACCTGCCCATCCTGGTGCGCGACGAGTCCGGCGTGGTCCTGCGCGCCGACGAACCCACCGGCCCGCCGCTCGGCACCGGCGGCTGGATGCACTCCTCCGGTTCCATCCCGCTCGGCCCCGGCTCCACGGCGGTGCTGTACACGGACGGACTGGTGGAGCGCCGTAACGAAGACCTGGACGAGGGCATCGCGGCCCTGGAGCGCGCCCTGTCCGGCGCGACCGGCACACCCCAGGTCGTCTGCGACCGCCTGGTCCGCTCGGCCGGCGTCACCGCCGACCACGACGACGACGTCGCCGTCCTGGTCCTCCAGCACCCGTCCCGCACAGGGCCCGACGGCGAACTCTTCCGCAACGCCGCGCTGGAACTCCTGGGCGGCGTCGAGGCGGCTCCACGCGCGCGTGCGTTCGCCTCCGGCGTGCTGACCAGTTGGCGGTTCCCGGTGGAGTTGCATGACCTGGGGGTGCTGGCGGTGAGTGAGCTGGTGGCGAACTCTCTCCAGCACGGCACTCCGCCGATGCGGCTACGGCTCCGCCGCACCGACCGACGGCTCATCGTCGAGGTGACCGACGGGGACGATCACCTTCCCCGGCGCCGGCGGGCCGAGCCCGGGGACGAGTCCGGGCGCGGGATCGCCATAGTGGCGACCATCGCGTCGAACTGGGGGTCTCGTCGGACGCCGGGGGGCGGGAAGGCCGTCTGGTGCGAGTTCGTGTTGCCTAAGGGGTAGCGCCGTGGGGGTGCGGGTCCGTTGTGGCTGGTCGCGCAGTTCCCCGCGCCCCTGAGGCGGTTGCCACGACCCGGCTCTTTCGCAGTGAGGGCTGGTTCTGTACGGGGGTCAGGTGGCTGCCCAGGCGTATGGCCAGGGCAGTTATCCCCAGGGAGAACAGAAGAAACGTCACTATGTACGGCGTGTGCAGCGACGCCCCCATGGGGCCGCCCACCGCCGGGCCCACCGCCAGGGCCAGCTGCTTCACCAGGGCGAAGGCCGAGTTGTACTGGCCCGCCATGCCCTCCGGTGCCAGATCGGCCACCAATGGGGCCACGGTCGGCGACAGCATCGCCTCACCGAGACCGAACAGGGCGTACGTCGAGACGAACGCGGCCGTGGCCATCTCCTGGCTGCCGTGTCCGAGCCCGGCGTAGCCCGCCGTGAGCCACGCCACCGCCCAGATGATTCCGACCGCCGCGATCACCCGGGACCGCCTCCGCCGCTCGACGAACCGCAGGACGGCGAACTGGGCGACCACGATCATCGCGGTGTTGGCGGCCAGGGCCGTCCCCAGCGCGGAGGTGGAGATGCCGGCGGCCTCCACGCCGTACGCGCTCAGGCCCGACTCGAACTGGCCGTAGCAGGCGAAGAACAGCACGAAGCCGAGCACACACAGCTGCACCATCGCGCGGTTGCCGAGCAACTGCTTCCAGCTGCCCTTCGCCGACTGCGAGGGCGCGCCCTCGACGCGCGGCGAGTGCGGCAGACGCACCGTGGCCATCACGACCACGAGCAGCAGGAACACCGCCGCCTCGATCGCGAAGAGCAGCGTGAAGGACGCGGTGCTCGACGTGTCGACGAGATGCCCGCCGATGAGACCGCCGACGCCGAGCCCGAGGTTCTGGAGGAAGAACTGCATGGCGAAGGCCCGCGAGCGGGTGTCCGCCGACGAGCAGTCCACGATCATCGTCGCCAGCGCCGGCTGCATCACGGCCTGCCCCGCACCGAGCGCGGCCGCCGACAGCAGTACGGCGGTCGCGTTGCCCGCCAGCCCCAGGCTCAGCGCGCCCAGCGCGGCCGTGACAAGGGCGGTGAGCAGCACCGGCAGCGGGCCGCGCCGGACGATGGCCCGCCCGGCGAAGGGCAGCACGACGAGTGCCGCCACCGCGAAGACGGCGAGCACGAGCCCCGCCGTCATGGCTCCAAGGCCCCGCACCTGCGCCACGTAGACGTACAGGTAGGGGACGGTGAAACCGAGCCCGAACGCGCTGAGTGCGTTGCCCACGTGGATCCGGCGCATCGCTGCGCCCATCGCCCTGGTCACGTTCACCTCTCTCACTAGTTAGGTCTGAAGACTTCAAAGCTAAAGTTCGAAGCTAAAGAGTACAGAGTGAAGGACTTCAAGGCAAAGGGCATGCGTGCGATACTGCGGCCATGGCCGAGACCCCTGGCATCAGCGAGCCGACGCTCGACGAACAGATCGCCGCCTACCAGCGCGAGTTCCAGGACCTCGACCCCCAGGTCGAGCAGATCGTCTCGGCGCTCTCCCGCCTGAACCGCCGTATGAACGTCGCCTACGGCCGTCAGACCGCCGCCCTCGGCATCAGCAGCGCGGAGTGGGAGGTGCTCAAGGCCCTCGTCCTCTCCGGCGCCCCCTATCGGATGGGGCCCAGCGACCTCGCCAAGCGGCTCGGGCTCACGCCGGCCGCGATGACCCACCGGATCGACCGCATGCTCGCCGAGGGACTGGTGACCCGGGAACGGGACGAGTCCAACCGCGTGCGCGTGATCGTCGAACTGACCGGCGAGGGCCGCGAGAAGTGGCTGGAGGCGATGCGCCTCGCGACCGTCTTCGAGGAGGACCTGCTCCAGGACCTCTCCGCGGAGGAGCGCGTTACCCTCGGAGACGTGCTCACCCGGCTCCTGCGCAGGGTGGAGCACGCACAGCCGGACGCCGGCGGGCGCCTCAGCGACCTGGACTAAAAGATCTTGACAGAGGGTGCTTGACAGCCCTCGCCGGGATCCGTAAAGTTCTTCGGGTTGCCACGGGGCCGGAACGGTTCTGCGGCAGCACCTCCGCCGCAGCAGCGGCACACAAACCATCAGCACGATCTCCCGTACGGGTCGATTTCGGCATGCCCGAATTCAATTCGATTTCGGGGTTGGCGGCCCGATTAGGAATCGCCGAGCGGATCCGCTAAGGTTTGAGTCGTCGGAAGGGCCCAACAGCCCGGAAGGCAACCCCCTCTGACTGGGAATCAGACGCCGAAAGGATCTGATAGAGTCGGAAACGCAAGACCGAAGGGAAACTGCCCGGAGGAAAGCCCGAGAGGGTGAGTACA
>NZ_JBEYVC010000289.1:0-8195 GCF_040643855.1 Streptomyces sp. NPDC047072
GGAGGGGGCGGCGAGCCAGGGGGAGATCAGCGTGAGGGCCACCAGCGCGCCGAGCGGACCGGCGAGCGCGGAGAAGAGGGCGGCGCGGGCGGTGGGCGCGGTGCCGGCCTGGGCGGCGTTGCCGACGAGCCGGGCGACCAGGTCGCCGGGGCCGAAGCGGGCGGTGGCGCGCGGGCCGACCGCCAGCACATGGCCGGTGAGACGGCGGCGCAGCCAGGCGGTGGTCCGGGCGTCGAGGGTGCCGCCCAGCACGGTCTCCGCCGCGTCGAACAGGGCCAGCAGCAGGGCGAGCGCGGCGCAGTACAGCACCCAGCGGGTGGCGGGCGTCTGCGCGAGGAGCAGATCGAGGGTGTGCCCGAGCGCGGCGGGCAGCAACAGCCCGGCACCGGTCGCGGCGGTGCTCAGGAGGCACAGCGTCAGACAGCGGGCGGGGGAGGGGCCCAGGAGACCGGGGCTCGCGGGGCGAGTGGTCATGCGGCCCTCCCGGAGTTGCGCGTGAACGGGGCTGCGCCAAAACGGAGTTGCAGGACCCCGGGCGGCCCCTCCCTCGCGGGAGCGGACCGCCCGGAGCGTGGACGCACGGAGTTCGTCAGAGACAGAGGGTGACGCTCGCCGCGCTGACGCAGGACAGCAGGCTGAGGGTGCTGTTGGCGCCGCCGCCGGTGTGCTCGTCGGACTCCATCGTCTGCAGGTCGAGAAGAGCCATCTCGTGTCCTTCCTTCGGTTGTCGTCCACCCGTGGGGACGGGGTTGGGTCACGGCTCCGTCAGGTCGCGGAACCGCGTTGTGGGGGCCGCCCGGTCGGCGGCAGGAACGGCAGGTGCGCGGAGGTCGGTTCGCCGGGGGCCGCGTGGGCCGCGCCGAGCGCGAGCAGGCACCCTGCCGTTCCGGTGCCCAGGTCCATCGACAGCCGCATCATCTGGTGGCCGGGGAAGGCCAGTTGGCCCTGGTAGTCCATCGCGAACCAGCCGAGTCCCGTGATCTGCTCGGCCAGCCGCTTCCGGCTCGCGCCGGGCGTGGTGGTGCGGGCCAGGTGCAGGATCATTCCGGCGCGGCCCTGGAAGAGACCGGGCTGGACGTAGAAGCGGCTGGTGGCCGCGGTGAGGATGCCGGCGCGCGCCTTCCCGAACTCGCCGTCCGGGTCAGCCCCTTGGGCGAGGTAGTCGTCCAGCACCATCCCGATGCCCGCGCTGCCCTCGCCGAGGTACGGCAGCGTCCGCCACCCCTCGTCGACCTCCAGCGAACCGCCCGGGTGCGTCACACAGCACGCCAGGTCCCGGCGCAGCGCCACCTCGGCCGCCCTCAACAGCAGCGGCTCACCGGTGCGTTCGTACTGCCGCAGCAGGAACAGCGCGGGCCCGGTGGCTCCCTTCAGCAGCCCGGCCCGGCGCCCCGGCCCGTCCGGCGGGGGCTGCGCGAGCCGTCGTACGAGAACGTCGGCGGCCTCGGCGGCGCACTCCCGCAGCCTCGACTCCCCGGTGCGCTCGGCGAGTTCGCCGAGGACCAGGCCGAGACCGGCCAGGCCGCCGTGCAGGTCGGCGGAGAGGTTCTGCCACCGCTCCGCGAGGACGCGGTCGAGCAGGTCGAGGGCGCGCTGCCGGTGGCCGAGCCGGTCCAGGACCAGGGCGACGCCCGCGAGACCGTCGTAGAGACCGAGCGGGGTGCCGATCGGCGGGGGTGCGGTGCGGGCCAGGAGCCAGCGCTCGCCCTCCTCGTAGCGCTCGGCGCCGATCGCGTCCAGGGCGTAGAGCACGCCCGCCGCGCCGTGCGCGAGTCCGAGGCCGCCGCCGTCGTTGAACTGCGTGATGTCGCCCGGGAAGAGCCGGTCCTCGCGCTCCGGGGTCGCCGAGGCGAGCAGCGCCTTGACCATGGAGTCGCGGCTGTAGGGCCAGTCCGCGGGCTCGACGAAGGAGGGCGCGGGCGTCGGCGCGCCCCTGGTGATCTCCGTGACCGCCTCGTCGAGGAACTCCTTGGGCACGTCCGGGAACTGACGGAGGATCACCTCGGCCAGATGCGCGGCCTTGCCGCGGTCGACCACGAAGAGCGTGGTGACCGGCAGGAACAGCGCGATCCTCAGACAGGCGAGCGCGTACCGGTCGACGGCGATCCCGGTGCGGTCCGGCGGGGCGAAGAAGCCCGGGTGGGCCACGACCTGGCGGCCTTCCTCGGAGACCGGCGCCGCCGCCTCGAAGTCGATCAGGGACACCGACTCCTCGTCGGGGCCCACCATGATGTTGAAGACGTGTAGGTCGTTGAAGACGATCCCGCGCTCGTGCACCGCCGCGACCGCCTTCTCCACCGCGCCGTGGATCCGCACCGCCCACGCGGTGTACGCGGCCACGGCCGCCGGATCGGGGTCCGGGGTGAGCAGCGGATGCCGTTCGGCGAAGTAGGAGTTGAGCGGGCGCCCCTCCAGGAAGTCCATGACGAGGAAGCGGTGGTCGCCGAGCGTGAACCAGTCCCGCACCTCCGGCACGAACCCCGTCCCCGCCAGTCGCTCCAGGGCGTCCTTCTCCCGCTCCAGGCGCGCGATCGCGTCGGCCCCGTCCGCGGCGAGCCCCGCGTGCGGCCGCGCCTCCTTGAGGACGACCCTTCTGCCGTCCCGGCTGTCGGTGCCCACATAGACCCCGCCGCCGTTGGAGAAGTGCAGCGCCTTCTCGATGCGGTACGGCAGCTCGCCCACCGTCGTCGTGTTGCGCGCCGCCAGATGCGGCTGAAGGAATTCCGGCAGCGTCACCCACTCCGGGACCTGGAAGGACGGTGCCCGTCGGTCCGGCACCAGTCTTCCCTCGCCGTCCCGCACCGCCGGCACCAGCGAGCCCCGCTCGTCGACGACGAAGGTGCGCGCGAACGCGCCGTAGCGGACGTAGAGCGGACCGTCGTACCAGCGCAGATCGGTGAGGATGTACGGCCCCTCGAAGCCCTTCAGCAACTCGCCGAGCTCCCGGAGCACCTCGTGCAGCTGCTCCTCGTCGGCGGGGTAGAGGGTGACGAACTTGCCGCTGGAGTCGCGGGCCGCGTACTTGGTGTTGCGCAGATGCAGCAGGTTCGGGCCCGGCACGAACTTGAACGGGATGCGGCGCGGTACGCAGTAGTCCCACACGAGCGCGGCGATCCGCTCCGCGTTCGCCCGGGTGGCCGAAGCGTGGATCTTCCAGCCCTGGGAAGGGCCGCGGACCGGCCGGCCGTCGGATCCGACCGGCGTCAGCGTCAGCCAGTCACCGATCCGCGCCGTCTCCCAGCCCTCGGGCACCGTGCGCCGCGCCGCTTCGAACAGCGGCGCCTCCCGGCGCTCGGACAGCCGCTCCGGCGTGTCGTAGAAGTGCCGGTCGGCGAGCGCGTACACCTCGTACCGCTTGTCCATGCCTCCCCTTCCGTGGCCCGATGTCGAGCCTGGCAGCGGAGCGACGGCCACGGACAGTCACGGCTGTCACGAGCTCACCGTGCGGTACGCACGAGTCAAGAATTGTTCGGTCGCTTTCGAGCGCCGTCTTCGCGCGGGCTCCACGGAACGGTCACAGGGGCTGCGCAGGTGCCTCATAAGCGCTGTAATGGCGGACGTGGTCAGTGAGGGCGGTGCGGGACGCAGAACGCGACCGCTGCGTGCCGAGAGCGCCCTCACCGCGCTGACGGACGGCCCCGACTCGCCCGAACGGCTGCGCCGTGTGCTCGAACAGGCACTGGTCTTCGCCGGGGCGACGCTCGCCGCCGTGTACGCGCCCGGTGAGGACGGCGATCTGCTCTGCCTCGTCGAGTCGGCGGGCGTCCCCCGGACGGTCTACGGGCTGCGCGACAGTTATCCCGGCTCCGGCGGCTCCCCGCCCGCCGAGGCCCACCGCTCGGGACGGCCGGTCTTCCTCGGCCCGGAGGAACTCGCCGCGTGCGCCGAGTCGCGCAGGGTGAGCGCCCGGGACTTCCATCTGGCCGTGCTGCCCGCTCACGGCGACGACAGCCACGCCTGTCTGCTCGCCGTCAGCGAGGACCCCGGCGGCTTCGACGACGAGGACCGCAAGTGCCTCGAACTGATCGCCGACGCAGTCGTCTGTCCCGCCCCGGCCGCCGTCACCGAGGGCGACGAACTGCTGCCCAACGCCTTCAGCCTCGCCATGGACACCGGCCATGTGGAGGTCGGCGACGAACTCCTGGAGCTGTTCGCCCTCGACCGCGCCGACTTCGACGGCAAGGTCGAGACCCTCCTCGGCCTCACCGTTCCCGAGGACCTGCCCTCGCTGATGTCCCTGTTCGAGGCCGACCACATGTCGATCGGCGACCGCGAGCTGGAGTTCCGCATCCTGCAGCCCGCCGGACCGCCGAAGTGGCTCAGGCTCCGGGGCCGTCCGCTGCCCGGTGGCGAGGGCCACCCGGCCCGGCTCGTCGGCACCGTCGCCGACGCCTCCACGCTCCGCTCCGACGTCACCGACGTGGCCCGCGTCCAGCGCCTCGCCGCCGCCCTCGCCACCGCGGGCACCGTCCGGGACGTCAGCCAGGCCGTCGTCTCCGCCCTGCGCGCCCCGCTCCGGGCCGACCGCATCGCCCTCGCGGAGCTGGAGAACGAACGGCTCGTCGTCACCGTCCTCGACCCGCCCGAACCGGAGTCCTGGCCCGAGCTGTGGCGCCTGGAATGGCGAAGCGAGTGGCCCGACGCCCCGGTCCGGGCCATGCCCACCCTCGCCACCGCCCTGCGCGAGGGCCGCGCCCAGATCTGGCCCGCCGGGACCGCGCTCGAACCCGCCCTCGCCGACGTCGGCCCCGGCGGTCTCGCCGTCCTGCCGCTGCCCGCCGCCGGACGCATGGCCGGCGCCTGTCTGATCGGCTGGGACGCCCCGCATCACTTCGGCCCCGACGAACGCGCCCTGCTCACCGCCTCCGCCGGCCTCGCCGGGCAGGCCCTGATGCGCGCCCACGCCTTCGACGCCGAGCACGAACTCGTCGGCATGCTCCAGCGCCAGCTGCTGCCCCGCCGCCTGCCCCCGCTGCCCGGAGCCGTCGCCGTGGCCCGCTATCTGCCCAGCACCGCGGGCCTGGAACTCGGCGGCGACTGGTACGACGTGATCCCGCTGCCCGACAACCACGTCGCCCTCGTCATCGGCGACGTCCAGGGCCACAGCGCGGCCGCCGCCACCCTCATGGGCCAGATGCGCACCGCCCTGCGCGCCTACGCCGTCGAGGGCCACCCGCCGGACGTCGTGGTCGCCCACGCCAACCGGCTCCTCATGGACCTGGAGACCGACCTCTTCGCCACCTGCACCTACGTCGACCTCGACATGGAGGAGGGCACCGCCTGGTGCGTCCGCGCCGGCCACCTGCCACCGGTCCTGCGCCACCCCGACGGCACCACCGACATCGCCGAGGAGGACGGCGGCCCGCCGCTCGGCGTGCTGGACCGGGCCGACTTCCCGATGACCCCGCTCAGGCTGCGCCCCGGCACCGTCGTCGCCCTGACCACCGACGGCCTCGTCGAGTCCGCCGAGGCCGACATCGACGAGGGCATGGACCGCCTCGCCCACGAACTCGCCGTCTCCGACCCCGGCCACCTCGGTCTCGTCGCCGACGCCCTGCTCGGCAACGCCCGCCGCAGCGACGACGTCGCCCTGCTCCTGCTGCGCTACGACGGCATGGCCGTCCACCCGCTCCGGGAGAACTGGACGGTCTGGCGGGTCCCGCAGGCCGTCGGCCACGCCCGCCGCTTCACCCGGCGCACCCTGCGCGTCTGGAACGTCCCCGAGGACGCCCGGGACACCGCCCTGCTCGTCGTCTCCGAACTCGTCACCAACGCCCTCGTGCACACCGACGGGCAGGTCCGCCTCGAACTCGTCCTCGTCGGCCAACGGCTGCGCGTCGCCGTCGCCGACGCCTCGCCCCGCACCCCGGCCAAGCCGACCAGCATCGGCTGGGAGGCCACCGGCGGCCGCGGCATCCTCCTCGTCGAGGCCGTGTCCGCCTCCTGGGGCACCGTCCCGGTCAGCGGCGGCAAGCAGGTGTGGGCCGAGATCGCGCTGGACGCGTGAGCGGGGGGTACCCGGCGTCTCGTGCCCCGATTTCGGGGTGCGCACCCCGATTCCAGGGGTGCCGGTGCGAGCAGAGAGGCACGTCATGCCCCAGCACGTCAGCGACATCATGACCGCGGCGCCGGTCACCGTGGAGCCCCAGACCTCCGTCACCGCCGTCGCCCGGATCATGCGCGACCAGGACCTCGGTGCCGTCCTCGTCACCGACGGCGACCGGCTGCGCGGCCTGGTCACCGACCGCGACCTCGTGGTGCGCTCCCTCGCCGAGGGCGGCGACCCGGAGGAGACCACCGTGGCGGGCGCGTGCAGCGACGACCTGGTGACCGTCGGCCCCGAGGACGACCTGGACCGCGCGATCGCCCTCATGCGCGAGCACTCCGTACGCCGGATCCCGGTCGTCGAGGACGGCCGGCCCGTCGGCGTCGTCTCGCTCGGCGACGCCGCCATGGAACGCGACCCCGACTCGGCCCTCGGTGACATCAGCGTGGCGCGGCCCAACACGTGAACGGTGGCCGGGAGTTCGGCCGGCCGTCAAACGCCGGCACGGCCGGGCCCCGCCGAACGCGCGTACGGGATCGGCGCCCTGACGCGCGGCGTTTGCGGCCCACGGCAGCGGGGACCCGGGGGAGCAGCATGGAAGGACGTGAACCGTCGTGACCCCGCAGACCGCCCAGAAGTCCGTCGTCCGCCGTCCCGAGACCGGCTGGTCCCGGGCCCGCCGCCTGCACGACAAAGCCGAGCTGCGCACCTGCCTGCCCGCCGTCGAGGAGCACACCGGGACCACGACGGCGCACACCGGTGAGTGGAACATCGTCCGGGGCGAGGACTGAGGGTCGCCTCCCCGGCCGTAACCGGCGAGCCACCGACCCGACATGGCCCGTTCCTGTGAAGTCGGGCTAAGGTGACGCAGATGAAGGCTCTCGTGCTGTCCGGCGGAGCCGGTACACACCTGCGGCCGTCGATCCGTCCTCCGGCCGAGCAGCTGGTGCCCGTCGCCGACCAGGCCGTTCTCTCCCACGGCCGCGCATCCGTCGCGGCCGTACGCGCCGTCGAGCCGTGTGGGCACGGCGAGTTCGATTCCGGAACGGATCATGCTTTTCCCTATGAAGGCCTGCCATCCAGGCTGTGCGCAGGGTATGTTCCACCGAACTGGTCGCGACGGGGGCGGCCGCGGGCCCTGCCGGCCTCGCCCCGGGTCCGGCGACCCGCCCTGCACCAAGCCACGTCACACATCCGCAAGGAGATTTCCCGGTGAATCGTCATGAGTTCCTTCGGGGGCTCCACAAGGCCAGCGCGAACCGCAACTACCTGGAGATCGGCGTCAACGACGGCCGCAGCCTGACGCTCTCCCGGGTCCCGAGCATCGCGATCGACCCCGCGTTCAAGGTGGTCACCGAGATCCGCTGCGACGTCCACCTGGTCAAGGCCACCAGCGACGACTTCTTCGCCCGCAGCAACCCGCTCGCCCACCTCAAGGGCGGCCGCCACCCGCTGCGCAACCTGCGCCGGGGCCGCCACCCGCTCGCCCACTGGCGGGGCACCTCCCTCGACCTGTCGTTCATCGACGGCATGCACCTCTTCGAGTACGCCCTGCGCGACTTCATGAACGTGGAGAAGCACTCGGACTGGTCCAGCGTGATCGTCTTCGACGACATGCTGCCGCGCAACGTGGACGAGGCGGCCCGTGACCGCCACACCAACGCGTGGACCGGCGACGTCTACAAGGTCATCGAGGTCCTGAACCGCTACCGGCCCGACCTGGAGACGGTTCTCGTCGACACCGAGCCGACCGGTCTGCTCGTTGTCTTCGGCGCCGACCCGACCAACACCGTGCTCACGGAGAAGTACGACGAGATCATCGCGGAGTTCGTCTACGACGACCCGCAGAAGGTGCCGGAGTCGATCCTGGGCCGCACCACGGCGGTCAAGCCGGAGGCTCTGATCAACGCCCCCTTCTGGAAACCGCTGGTCAACTCCCGCAACCGCGGCACCAAGCGGGGCCGCGGCTGGGAGTCCCTGCGCGCCAGCCTGAAGCAGATCAACACCGCGGGCTGAGCCCGACGGGAAACGCGGAGCGGCCCGGACCTCGGTCTCCGCCGGCTTCGAGGTGAACAGCCCGTGCACCGGGCCCAGCGCGTGCCCGGTGACCTCGATGCGCAGCGTCTCGTGCAGCACGGTGACCGTGATC
>NZ_JBEYVC010000290.1:0-8030 GCF_040643855.1 Streptomyces sp. NPDC047072
CACAGTTCCGCCGCGGCCCGCGCCGGGGACTGCGGCCCCGCGGCGACCGTCTGCCGGAGCAGCCCGCCGAGGACGGCCGCCTCCGCCCCGGCGTCCTGCATCACCGGGACGCGCCGCCGCTCGCCCGCGCCGGGCAGCCGGAAGTGGGCGTAGAGGTGCTCGCAGCGCGGGGCGTCGTAGTGGAAGTGCACCTCGGTGTCGGGCGGGACGAGGCTCACATGGCCGGGGCGGATCGGGTGCCGGTGGCCGTCGTAGGAGAGGGTGCCGGAGTAGCCGTAGAGATGGAGCTGCCACAGGCGCGGGAGCCGGAAGACGTCGTGCGGGCCGGTGGAGCCGTGCACGCCGACGCCCGCGTTCTCGACGTGCGGGGGCAGGTCGAGGGCGAGGTCGACGGTGTGGGTCATGGTGGAAAATTACCAGTGCCTGTTGATTACACCCCACGACTTCCGCGGCTCCGGTTCCTACGGTTGCCGTATGTCAACCACACCCCAGCTGCTGAGCTCCGCCCAGGTGGCGCGGTTCGTGGCCCACGGTTTCCTGCGTCTGGACGGCGTCGTGCCCCCGGAGATGAACGAGGAGGCGCTCGACGTCTTCGCCGCCGGGCTGCCCGCCGTGCCGTACGGCACCCCCGTGCCGCGGGCGTTCCCCGAGGGCTCCTTCGCCCGCCGGCTCGTCGAACTGCCCGTCGTCGCGGGCGCGTTGGAGAGCCTGGTGGGGCCGGGGCCGACCGTCGACCATCACTTCGTGCACGTCCGGGAGGCGCGGGAGGGCAGTGCGCAGCCCCTGCACGCCGACGCGCTGATCGATCTGCGGACCGACGCCTTCGACGTGCAGCTCATGTACTACCCGCGGGAGGTCACCGCGGACATGGGCGGCACGCTCATCGTGCCGGGCAGCCATCTGCGCCGTACCAACGAGTCGGACACCGGCCGCTACCAGAACCTGCGCGGCCAGACCCGGCTGACCTGCCCGGCCGGCACGGTCGTGCTGCTGCACCACGGGATCTGGCACGGCGGGCGGCGCAACGACAGCGACACCGTCCGCCACATGTACAAGATCCGCTTCAATCCGACCGTGCCGCAGGTGCGGCTGTGGGATCCGGCGGATCTCGAAGACCCGGCGGTGCACGAGGAGTTGAGCCGGCGCTTCCCCTGGTACGAGTCGGCCACCGCGCGGCTGGAGATCCACAACCGGATCCTGCTGTGGCGTGCCCTGACCGGCGACGACACCTTCGACATCGAGTACTGGGCGACGAGGATCGCCAACCGGCCCGCGACAAGGAGCACCGCATGACCGTCCGCCAGCAGGTCCTCGTCCTCTACCTGGACACCTCCGCCCTTGACTCCCCGGTCGTCGGCTGGGCCCGCTACGACGGCACGGGCACGACCCGTCCGACCACGGGCGACAGCGACGAGCCGCCGTACGGCACGGGGGTGGCCGCCCTGGAGGACGGCTGGCGCCTCTTCCAGGCCGCGCAGCTCATCCCGCCGTATCCGGGCACGGAGCACGAGACCTCCTTCCTCAAGCACGAGTTCTTCTTCGAGAAGCTGATCACCTCGTGAGTCTCGGACCTCGGTGACTTTCTGATCCAGTCCCGGTGCGAGGCCACACTGCTGTACTCGCTCGGGCCGACCCGGGGCGCGGACCGGACGGCGTTGCCGCCGCTGATCGTGTGGGTGGCGCCCAGCGGCAGGGCGAAGGTGGCGGCGAGCGCCGCACCGGCGGCGACGGCGATGCGCTGGTGGTGGCGCATGAAGGCTCCTCGTGGGTGGACTGGTCCCGCATGGGTCAAGCCCTGCGGGTGGGCCCGTCCCGGATGGATCAAGCTTCGCGGAGACCGGGACGCGGTCGCCTCGGCCGTTCGGCCGGAGATCGGGGCGCGGACGGTGGTGCGACGGCGATCAACTGGACCTTTCGGCCGAGGCGCCGCCCGGCACCACGGCCACACCCACACCCGCACCCGACCGCACCGCACCGCACCGCACCGCACCGCACCGCACCGCACCGCACCGCACCGGCAAACGGTCTCCGCCGCTGAGCGCTCCGCCCCGGCTGTCCCTAGACTCGGCCGCATGAGCGGCAAGGATGCGGCCCGGGTGCCGCGTAAGGCGTACGAGAAGGAACTGCTGCGGCTTCAGACGGAGTTGGTGAAGCTCCAGGAGTGGGTGCGGGCCGAGGGGGCCCGGATGGTCGTCGTCTTCGAGGGGCGGGACGCGGCCGGCAAGGGCGGCACGATCAAGCGGGTCGCCGAGCACCTCAACCCGCGCGTCGCCCGGATCGCGGCGCTGCCGAAGCCCACCGAGCGCGAGCGCACGCAGTGGTATTTCCAGCGGTACGTCGAGCATCTGCCGGCCGCCGGGGAGATCGTGCTGTTCGACCGGTCCTGGTACAACAGGGCCGGCGTCGAGCACGTGATGGGCTTCTGCACCCAGGAGGAGTACCAGCTGTTCCTGCGCCAGTGCCCGATCTTCGAGCGGATGCTGGTGGAGGACGGGATCCTGCTGCGCAAGTACTGGTTCTCGGTGAGCGACACCGAGCAGGAGGAGCGTTTCCGGCGTCGCCTGGAGGACCCGCTGCGCCGCTGGAAGCTCTCGCCGATGGACCTGGAGTCGCTCACCCACTGGGAGGCGTACTCACGGGCCAAGGACGAGATGCTGGTGCACACCGACATCTCCGAGGCGCCCTGGTACGTCGTGGAGAGCGACGACAAGCGGCGGGCCCGGCTGAACATGATCGCCCATCTGCTGGGCTCGCTGCCGTACCGCGATGTCCCGCCGCCGGTGCTGGAGCTGCCCGAGCGGCCCGGGTCAACCGGCTACGAGCGCCCACCACGCGATCTCCAGAACTTCGTCCCCGACCACGCGGCGAGTCTGTAGCCCCGGTCGCGGCGTCCCGCCCGAAGCGGATCCGGCACCCCGCCGAAAGCGACTCCTGCGCCCCGCCGAAGGCAACTCCGGCACCCTGCCGAAAGACGCGCCCCGACCGGTCGCCCCCTGCCGCTCCCCCGGCCATCCGGAGTCGCACAGCAGCCCCGTTCGGTCATCATCCGTCAGTCCCAGAGACCTCGCCCCCGGCCGTACCGCGCCGGGCATAGCGTCCGGCGCACAGACAGGTCGGGCGCAACACGGGCCCGCCTCAACCGAGTTGGACAAGGGGAGGCACTGTGGCGAGTGTGGAAGTGTCGCTGAAGGAGATGATGGCCGGGATAGAGGGGTCGACGGCCGCCGCGGTCGTCGACTACACCAGCGGGATGGCCCTCGGCACCCTGGGCGGCGGCAAGGACCTGGACGTCACGGTCGCTGCGGCCGGGAACACCGACGTCATCCGGGCCAAGGTGCGCACCATGGAGCAGCTGGGTCTCAAGTCCAGGATCGAGGACATCCTCATCACGCTGGAGAACCAGTACCACCTCATCCGGCTGGTGGCCGGCCGCAACGGCAACGGGCTGTTCCTGTATCTCGTGCTCGACAAGGCCCGCTCGAACCTCGCGATGGCCCGCCATCAACTCAGGCGGATCGAGGAGCAGTTGGAGGTCTGAGTCAGGCCCTCGGTCCGGGGCTGTGCGCGACCGCGATGTGAAGACTTCTTCAAGTCGCCACATCCACATGAGTCCAAGACGTGGTCGCTCACAGCCCCCGGCCAGCAGGATCGGTCCCACGGCGGCGTCCCGTCCGGCCGTCGTCCATCCGGCAGGGAGCGAGCACCATGCACGTCCCCCTCTACCAGGCCAAGGCGGACTTCTTCCGCATGCTGGGGCACCCCGTGCGCATCCGCGTGCTGGAGCTGCTGCAACACGGCCCCGTGCCCGTCCGCGACCTGCTGGCCGACATCGACATCGAACCGTCCAGTCTCTCCCAGCAGTTGGCGGTGCTGCGCCGGTCCGGAATCGTCGTGTCGATCAGGGAGGGCTCGACGGTGAGCTACGCGCTCGCCGGCGGTGACGTCGCCGAGCTGCTGCGCGCCGCCCGCCGGATCCTCACCGAACTCCTCGCCGGCCAGAACCAGTTGCTCTCCCAGCTCCAGGAGGCCGACACCCGGGCCCCGACCCACCCCGGATAGCGGGGCTCACGGGCAGCTCTCGTCCGTACCCGTCGCTCTCCACCTGCCGCTCTCGCCCACCACGGCCGTCACCGATGCGGTGGCCCGGTCGGTCAGCCGGTGCGCGGCGGCGGCCGTACAGATCACCTGGCGGGTCGCGACGTCGCTCAAGGGGCCCGTCCCGGAGGGCAGTTCGATGGTCAGAGCGTCGTCCCGCACCGACACCGTCGGGGCTGCCGGCGACGGCTGCCGTGGTGCCCCGGCCGGGTCGGGGGCGACGGTCGGCCGAGCGCGCACCTCGGTGGACAGGCCCCTGGCCACTTCCTCGGAGGTCGGGCCGAGCAGCAGCAGATCCACCGCCGCCTGGACGTCTCCCGGGAACTCGGTCGTGCGCGGTACGGCCACGAGCCTGTCCGCGAGCAGCAGGTAGACCGGCGTGACCGGGGTGATCCCGCTCGCGGGGGCGCCGGCCTCCACCACCCCGGTCGCCGGGATCCCGCAGCCGGAGAGCGCGAGCAGCGACGAAGCCACCAGCAGGAGTACGGGCTTCACGGGCGGCTCTCCTCGGACATCTCGTCCCGCCGCAGCGGGAGTTCGACGGTGAAGACGGCACCGCCCGCCGGATCGTTCCCCGCGCGCACCGTGCCGCCGTGGATCCGGACGTTCTCCGCGGTGATCGACAGCCCGAGCCCGCTGCCCTCGGAGCGGACCCGGGCGGTGTCGGACTTGTAGAACCGCTCGAAGACGTGCGGCAGCACGTCGTCGGGGATGCCGGGCCCGCTGTCGCGCACCTCGATGACCGCCACGCGCTCCTCGACACCGGTCACCACCACGCGCCCCTCGGCCCCGGTCACCGCCACACGACCCTCCACACCGGCCACCGCCACACGCCCCTCCGCACCGGCCACCTCCAGGCGCACCCGTACCGGCCGACCCCCATGCCGCAGCGCGTTCCCCACCAGGTTGGCGACCACCACGTCGAGGCGGCGCGGGTCGACGCGCCCGCGCACCGCGTCCGGTGCCGGCAGCGCGGTCTCGACGGTGTCCGTCCAGCCGCGCGAGGCGAGGGTGCGCCGGATCGACTCGGCGAGGTCGATCTCGTCGAGGTGCAGCACCGCGGCGCCCGCGTCGAAGCGGGAGATCTCCATCAGGTCGTCGACGAGCCGGGCCAGTTTGACGGTCTCCTCGCTGATCAGCCGGACGGCGGTGGCGGTGTCCGGGTCCAGCCGGGCGGCCTCCTCGTCCAGGACGTCGGTGACGGCGGACATCGCGGCGAGCGGGGTGCGCAGTTCGTGCGAGACGTCCGCGGCGAAGCGGCGGGCCCGCGCCTCCATCTCGCGCAGCTCGGCCACGGACGCCTCCAGCGCGGCGGCCGTCTCGTTGAACGTGTGGGACAGGTCGGCGAGTTCGTCGGAGCCGTCGACCGCGAGCCGGGTGTCCAGGCGGCCCTCGGCGATCCGCCGGGTGGCCTGCCGCAGGGCCCGCACCGGCCGCAGCACTCCGCGGGCGGCGAGCAGGGCGAGCGCCACCGCGAGCACGAGGGCCGGGACCATCGCGCGTTCGACGGCGCTGACCAGGGCGTCGACGTACGCCTGCTCGGTGCTCTGCGGAACGACCAGAAACACCCTTATCCCGGACGCCAGTTGAGACTGGTCGGGGTCGCCGAAGGTGAGCGACATGCCGACGACGAGGGAGGTGCGGTCGCTCTCGCGCACCCGCTGGAAGACGGTGGCCCGGCTGCTGCCGACGGCTTCCCGTACGGCGGGCGTCAGTTCGGTGAAGGGGTCCTCGGGGACCGAACTGGCGCTCAGGCTCCCGAAGGTGACCAGCACCCGCCAGTTCCCGGTCGCCGCACTGTCGGCCACGTCGCTCGCCAGTCGCTGAAGCGCCGACTCCCCCGGTGGGAAGGGGAGTTCGGGGGCGCGCTGGTTGAGCTGGGTGCGCAGCTGCCCGATGACGGCGTCCTGGCTCTGCTGGAGCACCCCGTTGCGCGCCTCGCGGAAGGACAGGGCCCCGGTCGTGCCGGTGGCGACGGTCGCGACCAGCCCGAAGGCGACGACAAGGCGGATGCGCAGCCCGCGCACAAGGCGGCTCACGGCGCCGCGAACCGGTAGCCGAAGCCGCGCACGGTGTGGATGTAGCGCGGGGCACGCGGCGGTTCGGACATCTTCGTGCGCAGCCGCTTGACGCAGGCGTCCACCAGGCGGGCGTCCCCGTGGTAGTCGTGCTCCCACACCGCCTCCAGGAGCTGCTGACGGCTGAAGACCTGGCCCGGCGAGGCGGAGAGGGTGAGCAGGAGCCGCATCTCGGAGGGGGCGAGGGCGAGTTGGGCGCCGTTCAGCGCGACGGTGAACCCGGCGCGGTCGACGGCGAGTTCGCCGTAGGTGTCGATCTTCGGCAGGCCCGGCTCCGCGGGCGCGGCGCTCGCCCGGCGCAGGACGGCCCGGATGCGGGCGTCGAGGACTCTGGCCAGGACGGGCTTGACGACGTAGTCGTCGGCTCCGGCCTCCAGGCCGACAACGATGTCCACTTCGTCACCCCGCGCGGTGGCCATGATGATCGGCAGCGTCTGGTCGACGGCGCGGACGGCTCGGCACACGTCGAGGCCGGTCATGCCGGGGAGCATCAGATCGAGGACCACGATGTCCGGCCGGAAGGACCTGAGCAGCTCCATGCCCTGCTCCCCGGTCGGGGTGGCGGCGACGTCGTGGTTCTGGCGGCGCAGCGCCAGGGCGACGCCCTCCCGGACCGCCCGGTCGTCCTCGATCAGCAGCACACGTGACATGGCCACAGTATCCACATGATCACACCGGAGCGGAGGGTTATCGGTTCGTTATCCCCCGAGCCACTTCCGATCACATCGCGATCACATCGTGACGTCATCTCCCCACAGAACAAACGGAGTTCAGATGGAGTTACGTACACGGCACAGACGTGCCCTCATCACCACGTGCCTCGCCTCCGTGGCCCTGGTGGCGGCCGGACTTCCGGTCGGCGCGCAGGCCCAGAGCGCGACGAAGGCCCGTACGGCGGCCGCGATCAAGACGGTCACCCTGGTCACCGGTGACCGGGTGCTGCTGGACGGCAACGGCAAGGTCGCCGGAGTCGAGCGGGGACCGGGCCGCGCCAGGATGCCGTTCTCGGTGCGCGTGGTCGACGGGCACACCCGGGTCGTCCCCGGTGACGCCCAACTGCTGCTGGCCCAGGGCAAGGTGGACCCCCGGCTGTTCGACGTCACCCAACTGGTGGCGGACGGCTACGACGACAAGGCCCGCTCGGACGTCCCCCTGATCGTCACGTTCAAGGGCGGGAAGGCGCCCTCGACGGCCCCTTTCACCGAGGCCGGGGCGCGGATGGGCCGGGCGCTGCCCGTGGTCAACGGCAAGTCGATGCGCTCCGTGAAGAAGCGGGCCGGCGTCTTCTGGGACACCGTCACCGCTGCGGAATCCGGGGCTGTGGAGAAGGTCTGGCTGGACGGTAGGCGCAAGGCGAGCCTCGACAAGAGCGTCCCGCAGATCGGCGCGCCCACGGCCTGGGCGGCCGGTTACGACGGCACCGGCGTCAAGGTCGCCGTGCTGGACACCGGGGTCGACACCACGCACCCCGACCTGTCCGGCAAGGTGATCGCCGAGCAGGACTTCTCCGACAGCGGCAGCACCGCCGACGGGTTCGGCCACGGCACGCACGTCGCGTCGATCGCCGCCGGGACCGGAGCCAAGTCCGGCGGGACGTACAAGGGCGTGGCCCCGGGCGCGAAGATCCTCAACGGCAAGGTCCTCGACAACGACGGCTACGGCTACGACTCGGGGATCATCGCCGGTATGGAGTGGGCGGTCGCGCAGGGCGCGGACGTCGTCAACCTCAGCCTGGGCGGCCCCGACCTGCCCGGTGTCGACCCGTCGGAGGAGGGGGAGAGGAGCTTCGCGATCCGACCCGCCGCGTCCGCGACGGTGGTCGCCATGAGCAGGTCGCGCAGGGGCAGCTGGATGCCG
>NZ_JBEYVC010000291.1:0-7984 GCF_040643855.1 Streptomyces sp. NPDC047072
GGAGGCCCGCGCCAAGAAGCTCGAAGCCGATCTGGCCGAGCTGGAGGCCGAGGGTGCGGCAGACGGGCGCGGGGAACTGCGCGACCAGCCACGACGCACCCGCACCCGCACCCGCACCCGACCTACGACAATCGCCGCCGCACCGGTTCCCCTTCCAGCGGCGGTGCCACCACCGCCCCATGCGTCCGGCACTCCGGCCTCCGGCACCCCGCCGGCAGCGACCGTACCGTCGCGAAAGCCACCACGGAACCCAGCACCAGTACGCCCGCACACACCCCCATCGCCCGCCCGAACGCCGCGTCGAAGGCCGAGGCCGACCGATACGCCTCCTCCCCCATCCCCGCGGCCAGCGGCAACGCCGCGACCGCGATCAGGCCCGCCGCCCGGGCCGCCGCGTTGTTGATGCCACTCGCCAGGCCCGCCCGGGACGTGTCCACCGAGCCCAGGACCGTAGCCGTCAGCGGGGCGACCAGCGTGACCATGCCGGTGCCCAGGACCAGCAGCGCCGGCAGGACGTCCGCGACGTACGACGCCCCCGGCCCCACCCGCAGCATCAGCAGCATCCCGGCCGCACACAGCAGCGGCCCCACCGTGAGCGGGATCCGCGGCCCGATCCGGTCGGCCAGCGCACCCGAGCGCGCCGAGAACAGGAGCATCAGCGCGGTCGTCGGCAGCAGCGCCGTACCCGCCGCGAGGGCCGACCAGCCCACGGCCACCTGGAGCTGGAGCGCGGCCAGGAAGAAGAACCCGCCGAAGGCCGCGTACACGCACAGCGTGACCAGGTTGACCGCCGTGAACTGCCGGGACGCGAAGATCCCGAGCGGCATCATCGGGTCGGGCCGCCGCTTCTCCACCAGCACGAAGGCCACCCCGGCGGCCACCCCCGCCACCGCCGTGACGGCGACCACCAGTGACCCGGATCGCGCCTCGATCAGCGCGTACGTCACCAGCGCGAGCGCCACCGCGCCCAGCACCGCGCCGAGCACGTCGAAACGCCCGTGATCGCTACGGCCGTCCGCGGACTCGGGGACATGCCGTACGGCGATCGGCGCGCACACCAGCGCCAGCGGGACGTTGAGCAGGAACACCCACCGCCAGCCCGGCCCGTCCACCAGCCAGCCGCCCACGAAGGGCCCGACGGCCGCCCCGATCCCGCCGAACCCGGACCACAGGCCCACGGCCCGTCCCCGGTCGTCGGCGTGGAAGGACGCCTGGATCAGCGCGAGGGACCCCGGGGTGAGCAGGGCGCCGCCCACACCCTGGAGCGCCCGGGCGGCGACGAGGACACCGGCGTTCGGGGCGAGCCCGCACAGCAGGGAGGCCGCCGCGAACCACACCACGCCCACGACGAAGACCTTGCGGCGGCCATAGCGGTCGCCGAGGGAGCCGCCGAGCAGGATCAGGCCCGCCAGCGTGAGCATGTACGCGTTGACCGTCCACTGGAGGGCGGCGAGGTCGGCGTCCAGGTCGCGGCCGATGCGCGGCAGGGCGACGTTGACGACGGTCGAGTCCAGCATCGCCATGCTGGAGCCGAGGACGGTGGTGAGCAGGATCCACTTGCCCTGCGAGGAGGCGAGCCGGACGTCGGGCATACGCCCAGATATACCGTGAGCCCGGCGCGAAGGCACCGGGCTCACAGGAAACGCAGGACTTACCTGATCTGCTTACTTGATCTTCGTGCCCGCCGACCGCAGGTTCTGCGTGGCCTCGACGACACGCGCCGCCATCGACGCCTCGGCCAGCTTGCCCCAGGTGCGCGGGTCGTAGGTCTTCTTGGAGCCGACCTCGCCGTCGACCTTCAGGACGCCGTCGTAGTTGCGGAACATGTGGTCGGCGACCGGACGCGTGAAGGCGTACTGCGTGTCGGTGTCGATGTTCATCTTGACGACGCCGTTCTCCAGCGCGGTGCGGATCTCCTCCTCGGTGGAGCCGGAGCCGCCGTGGAAGACGAAGTCGAACGGCTGCGCACCCGCCGGCTTGCCGAACTTGGCGGCCACCCCGTCGTTCAGCTCCTTCAGCAGGTCGGGGCGGAGCACGACGTTGCCCGGCTTGTACACACCGTGGACGTTTCCGAACGAGGCGGCCAGCAGGTAGCGCCCCTTCTCACCGAGCCCGAGGGCCTCCGCCGTACGGATCGCGTCGTCGACGGTGGTGTACAGCGAGTCGTTGATCTCGTGCGAGACGCCGTCCTCCTCGCCACCGGTCGGGGTGATCTCGACCTCGAGGATGATCTTCGCGGCGCGGGCGCGCTCCAGGAGCTCCTGGGCGATGGAGAGGTTGTCGGCGAGGGTCTCCGCCGAGCCGTCCCACATGTGCGACTGGAACAGCGGGTTGCCGCCGGCCTTCACGCGCTCCTCGGACACGGCGAGCAGCGGGCGTACGTACCCGTCGAGCTTGTCCTTGGGGCAGTGGTCGGTGTGCAGCGCGACGGTGACCGGGTACTTCTCGGCGACGATGTGCGCGAACTCGGCGAGGGCCACGGAACCCGTGACCATCTCCTTGCTGTACTGGCCTCCCAGGAACTCGGCACCGCCGGTCGAGATCTGGATGATGCCGTCGCTCTCGGCCTCCGCGAAGCCGCGCAGCGCAGCGTGCAGGGTCTGGGTCGAGGTCACGTTGATGGCCGGGTAGGCGAACTTGCCTGCCTTCGCCCGGTCGAGCATCTCGTTGTAGACCTCGGGGGTTGCGATGGGCATCTGTCCGCTCCTTGTATCTGCGGGTTGGCGTACTGCGTGCTGACGGCCCTGACCTAGACCTTGGTGTGGGGGTTCGACATCATCGTCGGCCCCATCTTTCCAGACTCGACCGGATACCTCGCCCGAGGTGTCCAGCCTGTGGATAACTCAGTCGAGACCCAGCTCGTCCTTGGAGAACGCGAAGCGGTACGGCACCCCCGCGCCCTGCTCGATCTTCTCCGCCGCGCCCGTCGCCCGGTCCACGATCGTGGCGACCGCGACGACCTCGGCGCCGGCCTCGCGTACGGCCGCCACCGCTTCGAGCGGGGAGTTCCCGGTGGTGGAGGTGTCCTCGACGACCAGCACCCGGCGGCCCGCGATGTCCGGCCCCTCCACCCGCTTCTGCATACCGTGCGCCTTCGCCGCCTTGCGTACGACGAAGGAGTCCAGCCGGCGACCGCGCGCGGCGGCGGCGTGCAGCATGGCCGTGCCGACCGGGTCCGCGCCCATGGTCAGACCGCCGACCGCGTCGAACTCCAGGTCCGCGGTCAGGTCCAGCAGCACCTGTCCGACCAGGGGCGCGGCCTCGCCGTCAAGGGTCACCAGACGGAGGTCGACGTAGTAGTCGGCCTCCAGGCCCGACGACAGGGTCACCTTGCCGTGCACCACGGCCTTGTCGAGGATCTGCTGCTTCAGGGCGGCGCGTGCGTCAGTCATGCCCGTCAGCTTAGAGGCGCCGCCAGCTCCAGGTCGTGGTGGCCTCCAGCGGCTCCAGGGGCGTGACCAGGCGCGGCAACGTGTTCAGGCCATCCGGCGGCCCGGTCTGCGGCTCCACGCAGACGGCGGCCTCCTGCTCGTCGTAGACCACGACCCACTCCTCGCGGCTCGCGACCTTCAGCTCCAGCTGTCCGGGCCAGGTCAGGGTGACGTCCACGCCGCCGGGCATGCCGAAGCAGTCGTCCCAGGGGCCGGGCTTCGGGTCGATCCGGTTGCCGGTGGGCAGGTGGTCGTCGCCGCGCTCCTCCTGCCAGACGGGCGTGAAGTCGAGCCGCACCGGCTCGCCGCCGTCCAGGGTGCGGTGGAACCACGGGTGCCAGCCGATCTGGGCCGGGAAGGAGGAGTCGTACGTCTCCACGGACATCGTGAGCGTCAGGGCGTCCGGGGTGAGCGCGACGATCTGGGTGAGGCGGCCGGAGTAGGGCCAGGGGTCGACCAGGTCGTACGTGAGGACGGCCTCGTCGGGGCGGATGCGGGCGGTCTTCCAGGCGCCGTCCCTTGCGGTGCCGTGGATGGCGTGGGGCGGGGAGTTGAGCGGCATCTGACGTACCGTCGCGCCGTCGCGGAAGCGGCCGTCTCTGATGCGGCCGCACCACGGCACCATGGGGAAGCAGCCGAAGCGGTCCCCTTGGCGCAGGAGTTCGGTGCCGGCGATACGCAGGCCGCCGATTCGTCCGCCGTTTGCTGGGTGGACGGTTACTTCTGCTTTGCCTGCGGTCAGTGTGATGTCTTCGTTGCTCACGGGATGACACTACGTCGTCAGAGTGCGGCTTTGTGGGGGCTGGTCGCGCCCCGCGGCGGAGCCGCCAATCGATACAGCCCCGCGCCCCTAAAGGCACTCAACTCAACGGCGTTTCCTAAGGGCCCGTCCCACCACGATCGCCGAAGCCAGGACCAGCGCCGCCGCCGGGGCCGCCCAGCGCAGTGTCGTGCCTGCCGCGACCGTCTGAGGGGCCGGGACCGGGGCGTAGCGGCCCCTCGGGGGTGCGTGGTCGACCTCCTCCGCGCTGCGGCCGATCATCGTGCGGCGGGCGTGGGCCGCCTCCGCGGGGGGCTCCTCCGGTTCGGTGAACTCCTCCAAGACAGGGACCGGTTCGGGCTCGGGCACGGCTTCCGGTACCGAAGGCTCGTCCTCGAAGGCCCCCAGATTCTCCGCGAAACGGTTCAGCAGGCGGGTCAGCGCCGAACTCACCGTCTCCGCAGGGAGTTCCGTCACGCGGCCGTCCGCCGTCGCCGTGCCGTCGACGGTCAGCGCGGTGCCGTCGTCCGTGTCCCGGAGGCGGAGGGTGAGGGCGAGTTTCACCGAGCCGGTGCCGCGGGCCTCCGTGGCGTCGCCCTCGACGGCGTAGGAGCCGTCGGGGTGGGTCGAGACGCGGACCGTGCCCCGGTAGGTGATGGAGTGGCTGCCGAACCGCACCTTCAGCCGGCCGGCGACGGGATCCGCGCCGGCGTCCTGCTGGAGCCCGGGAACCGCCCGGGCGACCCGGTGGGGATCGCCGAGTGCCTCCCGCAGCCGCTCGACCGGAACCGGAACGAACACCTCATGCTCCATGGTTGCCGAGCCTACCCAGGGGCGGCGGCCGTGCACCCCCGTTGGGGGAAAGTGACCGCGCCCTCGCGTCTCAGTAGCGCGGATGCACCAACGTGGACGGCGCGAGCCCCCGGATCATCGTCCGCTGAGCCGCCGCCAGGGACTGCTCCGTCGGCCCGCGCGACTGCGGCCCGCGCGGGTGCGGTCCCGGCGAGTCCGGTGCCAATGGTGGGGGTTTCGCCGGGGCGGCCAGCACGAAACCCCAGTCCTGGGGCGCCCTCGACCCGCCCGTCGTCCGGTCGGGTCCCGCGGCGAAACCGGTGGCGCGCCCGCCCACGGCGTACGGCGTGGTGTGCAGGCCCGCCGCACGCATCGTGGTGTCCACGGTCCAGAAGACGCGCGGGCGCGAGGAGACCGGCCCGGCGTGCACGACGATCCGCCCGCCGGGGGTCAGGACGCGGCGGGCGAGGCCGTAGAACTCCTGGGAGTACAGCTTGGTGCTGGCGGTGATGCCCGGGTCGGGCAGATCGGCGATCACCACGTCGTACGACGACGGCGGCGCCGTACGCAGCCAGGCGAACGCGTCCGCCGCGGCGACGTGGACGCGCGGGTCGCCGTAGACATGGCCGTTGAGCCGGGAGAGGGCGGGGTCGCGGCGGGCGAGGCGGACCAGGGCCGGGTCGAGCTCGACGACCTCGACCCATCGGACGCCGGGGTGGGTCAGCACCTCGCGGGCGGCGAGGCCGTCGCCGCCGCCGAGGACGAGCACGCGCGCGTGGGGGCCGTTCATCGCGGGGTGGACGAGGGCGTCGTGGTAGCGGTGCTCGTCGCGGCCGCTGACCCTGAGGCGGCCGTCGAGGTAGAGGTCGAGGGGGCGGCCGGCGGTGCCGCCGGTCAGGACGACCTCCTGGACGCCGGTCTGGAGGGCGACGCGCACGTCCTCGCCGTAGACCGCCTGGCGCGCGGCCCGTTCGAAGTCGTCGACGAGGACGGCGGCGGTGGCGAGGACGCCGAGGACGGCGAGGTTGGCGGCGACCAGCAGCCAGCGGGCGCGGCGGCTGAGGTCGCGGCGGAACAGGCCGAGGACGAGCGCGGCGCCCGCGAGCGCGTTGACCGTGCCGGTGAGCATCGCGCCGGTCAACTGACCGAGCAGGGGCAGCAGCAGGAACGGGAACGCGAGGCCGCCGACCAGGGCGCCGACGTAGTCCGCCGCGAACAGGTCGGCGACGGCGCCGCCGGCGTCCTGGCGGCGGATGCGCTGGATCAGCTCCATCAGCAGGGGGACCTCGGCGCCGATGAGCAGGCCGATGGCGAGGGAGAAGGCGACCAGCAGCCAGCGCGGGCCGCTCGCCCACAGCCCGCCCCAGTCGCCGGTCCACGCGAAGACGGCGTAGAGCGCCATCGCGCTGCATCCGCCGACCAGGGCGAGGGCCGCCTCCAGCAGTCCGAAGGCGGCGGCCGCGCGCCAGCGCAGCCGCTTCGCGGCGAGCGAGCCGACGCCCATCGCGAAGACCATGACGGAGAGCACGACGGAGGCCTGGGTGACGGAGTCGCCGATCAGGTACGAGGCGAGCGCGACCAGTTCGAGTTCGTACACCAGTCCGCAGGCGGCGCAGACGAAGACGCAGGCCAGCACCAGGAACCGCCCCGTCCCCGGGCGCACCGGCAGCCCCGGGGCCCCGCCCCAGGACGGCGGAGCGCCGGGCGGCGCGGGTGCGTGCGGCTCGATCACGCTGCGACGTTACGTCACGGCCACGGCACGCTTCGTCACCCACACGTGTGGATCTGAGGGTCAGGACGGGAACAGGGGTTTACCGGTCAGCGTGAAGTCCCCACCGGAACCCGGACCCCGACCCGCGTCCGCGTGGCCACCAACTGCCCGTCCTGCGGATAGGCGTGCCAGGTCCGCCAGTGCACCTGGCCGTCGTACCGCTGGGCCAGCATCGCGGTGAACGCGTGCGGCGAGCCGGGGAAGACCCCCGCCAGTCCGTTCGGATGGTCGGACACCAGCGCCAGCAACTCCTGTGCCCGTCCGGCGAACTGACCCGGCGACAGCCGCTCCAGCCGCGCGGCGAACTCGTACTCCCAGTCCCCCACCCGCTTGGCCACGCCCAGCGGAAGCGGCGTACTGCTCCCCGGAATGCACGCGACCGTCTCCGAACACGTGCCCTGCTCCTCCTCCAGGAGTACCTGGTGGGACGCGCCGAGGAGTCTCAACTGAAGCTTCGCTCCGGCCAGTTCCAGGTCGAGCGTGGCCAGGGCGGGAAGCGGCTCGCGCCCCAGGGCCCAGGCGAGGTCGGCCGCGCGCGTGTCGGTGTAGGAGGTGTTCAGGGTCGTGAGCATGGATCGGCTCCGCTAGCACGCAAAGAAAAAGGGAGGGTGTGGTTCCGGCGCGCCCCGGGCGGCACCGGGAGGTTCGGCCCGGTCAGCCCAGTCGGTAGGTCGGGAAAGGTGTCCGTGCGACGTCCGAGGGGCTGCGTAGGTGTTTTAGAGGGAATCATGAACGGTGGCGCCGCCACAGCGTTTTTACCCAACTTCGTGGGGTTTCCATCCCTCCGTGGGCTCCACAGCTCAACTGTTCAACCACGGCGCACGCCAGGGCGGCCGTAGTGCGCGCCGGAGCACCGGCGTGAAAATGCGACGAGCGGGGGCGCGCGTCCCGACCGAGGTCCGGACCCACGCCCCCGCTCCCCCCGTTCCGGATGCGGTTCCCCCTGCCGGAGCTCGGCTGCCCCGTGTCAGCTGCCTCCCCCGCATCCGCCTCCGCCGCCACAGGAGGACCCTCCGCCGCAGGACGACGACCCGCCTCCGCAGGACGAACCGCCGCCGCAGGAGTGCCCTCCGCTGTGCCCCCCGGAGTGCCCGCCGTGGTGGCCGCCACCTCCGGAGTCGGAGCCCCCGCCCCCCGGCACCGAGCGGTTTCGAGGGCGAGGGCTTCCCGGTGCGCCGCGCGTTCGCCGGGATCCACTACCGCCACCTCGACCCGTTCATCATGATGGAC
>NZ_JBEYVC010000292.1:0-7814 GCF_040643855.1 Streptomyces sp. NPDC047072
CCTGGTACGGCTCTCCTCCTCGATCCGGGCCAGCCGCACCAACCGGACCTGGTTCAGGACCTGTTGTTGGTGGGTGGAGCGCAACTGGGCCATGGTCTCGGCCCGGGCCGGGCTGCCGCCGGGCCGGCCGCCGCGTCCGGGCTGGTGGCCGGCGGCCGTGCTGGCCCAGGCGGCCATGACGCTCCTCCAGATCGTCGGCGGGCTCTGGCTGGTCGGGCAGATCGTCGGCTTCATGGCACCGAACCTGGGCGTGCCGGTGCTGCTGATGGTCGCGGGCATCATCGGCGGCCCGCTCGTCGAGTGGAGCTGCCGGATGGCGGCGCGGGGGCCGGCACGGCGGTACGGCGTGGAGGCGGAACGGCGGCTGCGGGAGGCGGCGGCCGGGTGCGGGCGAGCCCGGGTGCTGGATCCGGTGGCGGCGGAGCTGCTGCGGTACCGGGAGGTGCGGGAGCAGTACGTCAGGGTCGTGGGGGCCGGGGTGGGGTGACCCATCGGCCCCGGTGACCTGCGTGGCGGCTCGGGTGTCCCTCGATCGGGTGGCGGAGTTCTCCACAACCCGGCGGTGGTCCACAGGGCTCAGCGGGCCCGTCCCGACGGAGGCAGTCTGGCATCCGTACGGGACGGGCCCGTACACATGTCAGGAGGGGATTCCCGCGATGAACGAGACGATGATCTGCGCGGTGGGCAACGTGGCGACGCAGCCGGTGTACCGGGAGCTGGCGACGGGCGCGTCGGTGCGGTTCCGGCTGGCGGCGACCGCGCGCTATCTGGACCGCGAGAAGAACGAATGGACCGACGGGCACACCAACTTCTTCACGGTGTGGGCCAACCGCCAGCTCGCCACGAACGTGTCGGGATCGCTCAACGTCGGCGATCCCGTGGTCGTCCACGGCCGACTGAAGGTGCGCACGGAAGGGCGCGAGGGGCAGCCGTCCTGGACCTCGGCCGACATCGACGCCGTCGCGATCGGCCACGACCTGGCGCGCGGCACCTCCGCCTTCCGGCGCACCCAGCGGACGGAGGGGGCCGTGCCCGGCGCGTCCGACCGGCCGGAGCCGGCCTGGGAGACACCGGCCGGCGAGACGGCGGTCGAACGGCAGTTGGAGCCTGTGGCGGTGACATGACGTCAGTCACCTGGACGTCATCCTGACCGAACCGCGGCTTATCGATGAGTGCGTCCCGGTCATCCGAGGTGGATTTGTCGATAAGCCCCGCTCGCAAAAAGCGGCGGCGATAACGATTCCGAGTCGGATCGATCTTCCGGCGGCCTCCCGGGAAGCGCGGTGCGCGCGTCTCCCTAGGATGCCGAACACAGCTCCCGATGCTGCTGATCCCGGTGGTGGGGCCGCCACCCCGCCCGTCAACGGGTCCTGCTCGAAAGGGAATTCCGTGCTTTCTGCGTACTCCACCCGGTCCGTTCGCGGACGGGGGGCAGCCCGTATGGCCGTCGCCACCTTCGTCTCCGGCCTGCTCGCGGCCGGTGTGGCGATGGTCGGTGCCGGCACGGCGGCCGCGGACGACACGGCACCGGACAGAGGCGGGGCGACCGCGACGATAGGCGACCTCAAGACCTACGGCGACGCGGTGATACACGACACCGACGGTGATCTCCGGGTGCCCGCCGGGCTGTTCGAGATGTCCGTCGAGGGCGGCGGCACCCTCCAGACGTACTGCGTGGACCTCTACAACCCCACGCAGAAGGGCGCCAAGTACCACGAGACCGACTGGAGCGGGACGGCGCTGGGCGCCAACAAGGGTGCGGGCAAGATCCGTTGGATCCTGCAGAACTCCTACCCGCAGGTCAACGACCTCGCCGCACTCGCCGCCGCGGCGGGCACCGGCGCCGGACTGACCGAGCAGGACGCGGCGGCCGGCACCCAGGTGGCCATCTGGCGCTACTCGGACGACGTGGACGTCGACGCGGTCGACCCGCAGGCCGAGAAGCTCGCCGACTACCTGGAGCGCAGCGCCCGTGCCGCGGCCGAGCCCGAGGCGTCGCTGACGGTCGACCCGCCCGCGGTCTCCGGCCGCCCCGGCGAGCGGATCGGCCCGGTGACGGTGCACACCAACGCGGCCGGCGCGACGGTGATCCCGCCGGCGGACGCGGCCGCGAGCGGGGTGCGGATCGTGGACGCGGACGGCAAGGAGGTGACCTCCGCGGTCGACGGCAGCAGGATCTGGTTCGACGTCCCCGAGGACGCGGCGGCGGGCTCGGTCGAGCTCACCGTCCAGGCCTCCACCACCGTGCCGGTCGGCCGGGCCTTCGCCTCCGAGAGCCGCAGCCAGACCCTGATCCTCGCCGGGTCCAGCGAGTCGACGGTCTCGGCGACGGCGGACGCGACCTGGGCCGAGCGGGGCGCGATACCGGCACTGTCCGCCGAGCGGAACTGCTCCGCGGGGGGCCTCGACGTCACCGTGGCCAACGAGGGCGACCAGGACTTCACCTTCGACCTGCTGGGCACCGAGTACTCCGTCGCGGCGACCGAGAGCCGTACGGTGACGGTCCCGCTCCAGGAGGACCAGGCCTACGACTTCACGATCAAGGGGCCCGACGGTCTCGAGAAGCGCTTCAACGGCGTGCTGGACTGCCGTACCCGGAGCAGTGAGACCGGCACCCAGGCGCAGACCTACAGCGACCCCAGCCCGGCCACGGTGGTCACGCCCGAGACCGACGTGAACCTCGCCGAGACCGGCGGGTCCGCCGTGACCCCGCTGATCGCCGGTACGGCCATCGGGCTGGTCCTGATCGGGGGCGCGGCGCTGGTCCTCGTACGCAAGAAGGAGACGTCGGCGCAGGACTGACCGCGCGCGGTGCCGCGGCGGCACAATGGGGCCCATGACCCCCTCCACCGCGGTGCCCGGGCGTGACACTCCTCCGTTCTCGATCCTGTCCCTCTGGTCGCACGACTCGGTGCTGTCGATCGGGTCGGTGGGCTCCGTGCTGTCCATCGGCTCCGTGGGCTCGGCCCTGTCGATCGGCTCGATCGGCAGCGCGCTGTCGGTCGGTTCGATGGGGTCGGCGCTGTCCCTGGTCTCGGCGGGCTCCTGGATGAGCACGGGATCGGTCCTGTCCGCGTACTCACGCTGGTCGACCCTGTCCTGGCGCTCCTCGCGCGCGTTCCGCTCCGCGGGGGCGGCGGGGGTGGTGACCGCGGCGGCACTGTTGCTGACGCACCGGGCCCTGCGGACGCGGGCTTAGGACCGCCGGCCCGGCCAGCTGTAGGCGTACGACAGGGAGAAGGTGCGGGAGATCCACTCGCGGACGGGTTCTCCCGGGCTCGGCCGGGTGGCCGTGGTGCCGATCTCGGCGCGCACCTCGGCGAGTTCCGCGGAGTGGTCCGTGACGGAGAGCAGGGTGCCGTCCCAGAAGGTGAGTTCGCGGACCTCCCGGTACATCCAGGCCGGCCGGAACCCCATATTCAGGTACAGGATCTCGTCGGGCTTCCCGTCCCCGACGAGGAGCCGGCCGGTGAAGGCCGCGGGGAGGCCGAGCCCGCGGTAGGTCCAGGCCGGTGAGCCGCTCTCATCCTGACGGGGCCGTACACCGGCCAGCGGGGGCGGCTCCCCTTCCAGCCCGACCTCGAGTTCGTGCAACACCAGCAGGCCCTGATCGACGACGTACCGGCAGACGCGGCCGCGATAACAGCCGGTACTGGTCGCCCGCGGCTGCATCCCGTACGCGGCCGGGTCGAACAGCCCGGAGCCGTCGACGGCGGTGACCGCGAACCGTTGTCCCCGGAGGCGTATCTCGTCTGGGATCTGGGCCGTCATGGCAGCAGACGGTAGGACATGTTCACCCGACAGTGACAGGGGAGTCGCAGGCCTCGGTCTGTGAATCCCCAGGTCACAGCCCCACGACCAAACGGGTTACCACCCGAGGGTGGACGTCGGGCAAGATGGGGTGTATCTGCCCACTGCCAGATTTCAAGCTGCCGGACGGTTTCTCTTGGCTGAGTACATCTACACCATGCGCAAGACGCGCAAGGCAATCGGCGACAAGGTCATCCTTGACGACGTCTCGCTGAACTTCCTGCCCGGCGCGAAGATCGGTGTGGTCGGCCCGAACGGTGCCGGTAAGTCCACGATCCTGAAGATCATGGCGGGGCTGGACCAGCCGTCGAACGGCGACGCGTTCCTCGCGCCCGGCTACACCGTCGGCATCCTCCTCCAGGAGCCCCCGCTCAACGAGGAGAAGACGGTCCTGGAGAACGTCCAGGAGGGCGTCGCCGAGGTCAAGGGCAAGCTCGACCGGTTCAACGAGATCGCCGAGCTCATGGCGACCGACTACAGCGATGCCCTGCTCGACGAGATGGGCAAGCTGCAGGAAGAGCTCGACCACGCGAACGCGTGGGACCTCGACGCTCAGCTGGAGCAGGCCATGGACGCCCTCGGGTGCCCCCCGGGCGACTGGGCCGTCACCAACCTCTCCGGTGGTGAGAAGCGGCGCGTGGCGCTCTGCAAGCTGCTGCTCGAAGCGCCCGACCTGCTGCTTCTCGACGAGCCCACCAACCACCTCGACGCCGAGTCGGTGAACTGGCTGGAGCAGCACCTCGCGAAGTACGACGGCACCATCGTCGCCGTGACCCACGACCGGTACTTCCTGGACAACGTGGCCGGCTGGATCTGCGAGGTCGACCGCGGCCGGCTGCACGGCTACGAGGGCAACTACTCCAAGTACCTGGAGACCAAGCAGACCCGACTCAAGGTCGAGGGCGCGAAGGACGCCAAGCGCGCCAAGCGGCTCAAGGAAGAGCTGGAGTGGGTGCGGTCCAACGCCAAGGGACGGCAGGCCAAGTCCAAGGCGCGTCTCGCTCGCTACGAGGAGATGGCCGCCGAGGCCGACAAGATGCGGAAGCTGGACTTCGAGGAGATCCAGATCCCGCCGGGCCCGAGGCTCGGCAGCATCGTCGTCGAGGTCTCCAACCTCTCCAAGGGCTTCGGCGACAAGCTCCTCATCGACGACCTCAGCTTCACCCTGCCCCGTAACGGCATCGTCGGTGTCATCGGCCCCAACGGCGCCGGCAAGACCACCCTCTTCAAGATGATCCAGGGTCTGGAGACCCCGGACTCCGGCTCCATCAAGGTCGGCGAGACCGTCAAGATCTCCTACGTCGACCAGAGCCGTGCGAACATCGACCCGAAGAAGACCCTCTGGGCGGTCGTGTCGGACGAGCTGGACTACATCAACGTGGGCCAGGTCGAGATGCCCTCGCGGGCGTACGTCTCCGCGTTCGGCTTCAAGGGACCCGACCAGCAGAAGCCCGCCGGCGTCCTCTCCGGCGGTGAGCGCAACCGTCTCAACCTCGCGCTCACCCTCAAGCAGGGCGGCAACCTGCTGCTCCTCGACGAGCCCACCAACGACCTCGACGTCGAGACCCTGGGCTCGCTGGAGAACGCGCTCCTTGAGTTCCCCGGTGCGGCCGTGGTCGTCTCCCACGACCGGTGGTTCCTGGACCGGGTCGCCACCCACATCCTCGCCTACGAGGGCGAGTCCAAGTGGTTCTGGTTCGAGGGCAACTTCGAGTCGTACGAGAAGAACAAGGTCGAGCGGCTCGGCCCGGACGCGGCCCGTCCGCACCGCGCCACCTACAAGAAGCTGACCCGGGGCTGATCGGTCTTGCGCCACATCTACCGCTGCCCGCTGCGTTGGTCGGACATGGATGCCTACGGGCACGTCAACAACGCGGTCTTCATCCGCTACCTGGAAGAAGCCCGTATCGACTTCCTGTTCCGTCCGGAGAAGGACTTCCAGCAGGGGTCCGTGGTGGCGAGGCACGAGATCGACTACAAGCGGCAGCTCGTCCACCGGCACCACCCGGTGGACATCGAGCTGTGGATCACTGAGATAAGGGCCGCGTCCTTCACCATCACCTACGAGGTGAAGGACGACGACCTGATCTACGTGCGGGCCTCGACGGTGGTCGTGCCGTTCGACTTCGCGGCCCAGCGGCCCCGCCGGATCACCGCCGACGAGCGGGAGTTCCTGGAGGGCTACCGGGACGACGACGAGGAGGAGGCCGTCGCCGCATGACGGTGCTCCACCTCGCCGACGAGGGGGAGGCGGCGGACCTCGCGGCCTTCCTCTCCCGGCTGCTCCACTACGACCGCGGTGCCGCGGTACGCCTCCAGGGCGCGGGCACCGCGCTCGCCGTCTTCGGGCGCCCGCCGTCCTTCGAGGTCCTGGCGATCCGCGCGGTGCGGCTCGCCAAGCCGTACGAGAACGGGCTGGACGTCACCCTCGACGTGACCGTCTCCGCGGGTGAACTCCTGGAGTCCGTCGAGGAGTCGGCCGCGACCGCCGTCGTACCGCAGGCCGTGACCGGGCCGCCGTGGGCCGGGGTGCTGCCGCCGCGCGGCGGGTGGCGGTCGGTCGCCGGACTGCCGGCGGTCGACGCGCTACGGGCACTCGTCCATGCCGGGGTCTCCGAATTCCGTTCCCGCACCGAGGAGTTGGTGCCCGAGGAGCGCACCCGGGCCGCGCTCGACCGGCTCGGACGGGAGATCTGGTCCCGGACCGTGGGGGAGACCGGGCTCCCCGTGCGGGTCGTGCACGCGGCCCAGTCGCTCGGATTCCTGCGGGCTGAGGGGGAGTTGGCGCTCTTCTCCTCAGGAGCCTGGCTGCGGCTGCGGACGCCCTACGGCTCGATCGCCGTACGGCAAGGGGGACTTGGGACGCTGGGCGTCAGCGTGCGCTGAGTCCGGCTAATCCTTCGCGCTGTCGTCGGGCCATACGGCGATGTGGTCCCGTTCCAGTTCCAGTGCCACGCGGTCACGCATGCCCAGGCTCTGCGTGTACTCCTTCGGGAGTTGGAGACGGCCCGCCCGATCGAGCATCGCGTACTCGCGGGCGACGACCGTCTCGTGGCCCGTCGCCGCGTCGACCTCGCTGCGGCGCAGGACCTCCGTGGAGGTGCGGCCGTCGCGGATCGCGACCGTGCGGCGGACCTCGCCGGCGACCGCCTGGTCGTGGGTGACGATCACGATCGTCGTGCCGAGCTGTTCGTTGGCGGTGCGGAACGCGCCGAAGATCTGTTCCGCGGTGCGGGAGTCGAGTTCGCCGGTGGGTTCGTCGGCGAGCAGGACGGCGGGGCTGTTCGCCAACGCCACGGCGATCGCGACGCGTTGCTGCTGGCCGCCGGACATCTGGTGGGGGCGGCGGTCCCGGCAGTCGGCCACCTCCAGCAACTCCAGGAGTTCCAGGGCGCGTTCGGTGTGGGCGCGGCGGGACGCCCGGGTACCGGACAGCTGCATCGGGAGGGTGATGTTCTGGGCGGCGGTCAGGTAGGGGAGGAGGTTGCGGGAGGTCTGCTGCCAGACGAAGCCGACGGTGGTGCGGCGGTAGGCCAGGCGGGACTTGGGGGTCATGGCGAGGAGGTCGTGGCCCGCGACCCGGGCGGCGCCGGCGGTGGGGGTGTCCAGGCCGGCGAGGATGTTCATGAGGGTGGACTTGCCGCTGCCGGACGCGCCGACGAGGGCGAGGAGTTCGCCCTCGCGGACGAGGAGGTCGAGGCCCTGGAGAGCCTGGACCTCTACGCCGTCGGTGGTGAAGATGCGGACGAGGCGGTCGCAGGTGATCAGGGCGTCGTGGCCGTAGGAGGGTTCGGCGCGGGCTGCGGTCGCCTTGTGGGCGAGGTCGGTGAGAGTGGGGTTCGTTGTCATCGGCCGTCTCCTGGAAAGAGGGCGCAGGTCGCAGGTCGGGTGCGGGCTTCGTCGTGGCTGGTCGCGCCCAGCGTCGTCGAACCGTCGTAGTACGTCTGCCCCGAAGCAATCGATGGGGGCAAGGGAATGGGCACGGTGGAGGCGCTGGACGCATT
>NZ_JBEYVC010000293.1:0-7756 GCF_040643855.1 Streptomyces sp. NPDC047072
GCTGAAGTTCCCGGACGGAACGGTGGTTGGGCGCTCCGACGGTGCCTTCAATGGCCGTCACGCGGCGAGACATCGCTCCGCACGCGCCCGGGCGCTCTTCCGAACCCCCTCATTCCTTGGGAGACCTCAAGTGACCAAGCACCTCACATCCATCCCGCCATGCGGTACCGGATGCGCCCAGCTCGAACTGTTCACCCCGCCGGCCGAGGCGGCGCCCGCGGAGCCGGCCGGGTTCGACTGGGACCGGCACGACGTCGTGGTCGTCGGCGACAGCGGCGGGAAAGACTCCGGTGTCCTCGTACACGAGGTGTGCACGCAGGCCGACCAGGCGGGCCAGCTGCACAAGGTCCGGGTGCTCCACTGCGACCTGGGCCGCACGCCGAACGGGCACCTGATCGAGTGGCCGGGCGCCCTGGAAGTGGCCCGCGACCATGCCGCCCTGTACGACGTGCCGTTCGCCGTCCGCCGCAGCCAGCGGTGGCCTTCCCTGTGGGACCGGATCATGGATCACGGCAACTGGCCCGGGTATTTTGCACGATTTTGCACGAGTGATACAAAAACGGCCGTCGGGAGGGTCTTCGTCGACGAGCTCGGCGCCGAACTGCGCCTGGGACGCCCGATCAGGGCCGGTTACGCGTTGGGGATGCGGGCCGAGGAGTCCCGGGCCCGAGCGGCGAAGCCGGTCGTCGAACGGCACCGGATGACCGCGAAGACACTGCGCGAGGTCACCACCTGGCTGCCGATCCATCACCTCAAGACCGATGAGGTCTGGAAGGCCCACGTCGACCACGGCATCCCCTGTCATCCCGCTTATGAGCTGGTGGGGCGGCTCAGCTGCCGAGCGTGCCCGCTGGCGAGCCGCCAGGACCTGATCGCGTCCGCGCAGGCCAATGCGGGCATCTTCGAGGAATACGCGGGAGCCGAGGAACACCTGGGCAAGCCGTTCAAGGAGAACTTCCCCCTGAAGCGGATCCTCCAATTGGCCCGGAGCTGACCGAATCTGGAGCACCAACCTGGTCGCCGCCAGATCGCACCTGGAATGAACGGGACCGGGGCGGCCACCACGAGACGCTGCGCCAACCGCAAATAGGGGGTCCGGCGAGCCGAAATGCTGTTGACCACTCCGACACACAAACATAGATTTACCTATGTCGAGAAGGGGTTTAAGTCGCCGAGAGGCCCAAGCGGCCCTCGCTCGGTGGCGGTTCGCCGTCTCGACTTGCTGCCGGTGCCTGGCAGGACGCGACCGGGCACCGGCACCGAGCCCATCAACGTGAAAGGACTTCCATGGAATTCGACGGACCTCTTCCGATCGACGCGCCCACCGACTACGCCGAGCTGCTCGAATCGACCGCAGTGGAACGCGGACGCGCCCAGCTGGCCTACACCCTCCGCTGGGTCGGCGAGGACGGCACCAAGACCGACGGGGAAGGCAACGTCATCGCGCCGGGGTGGGCCACAGCGCCCGACGGCTGGGCAACGTTCAACGCCTCTTTCGCCCCCGAACTGGCCGGAGCCATCTGCGCCGATCTCCTCATGTACGTGCTGGCCGCCGCCGGAGACGCGGGCATGCGGCGCACGCTGCGACAGCTCCTCGACCCGGTGACCGAGGCGGTGGAGACCACCGACGACGAGGGCCAGACGCAGACCCTGCGACGCCTCGCCGGTTCGCTGGCCGACGCCATCAGCTGACGGCATATCCCCAGCCCCCTCCGGTGCGCGGCAGGGCAAGCCGCGCACCGGAGTTGAACCCACGACGAAAGAGCACCCCATGCAGACACACGACATGCGCACCGCCGCCCGCGAACGGCTCGCGGTAGCCCGGCAACAACTGACGGCAACCCACTCCGTGGTGGCCCTCCACCGCAGGGCGGCTTCCGGGCACCTGCGGGCGATCAGCAGGACGGACGGCCGTCTTGCGCAGTTCCGCGCCGAACAGCCGCTTCTGCCCGCCGATTACAGCTCCGAGGGCGTTGGAACCGCAGGCAGGAACCGGATCCTCCGCCAGCACCTCCTGGAGAAGGAATCAGCCCTCACGGCCGCCTACGAGGTCGTGGCCACCGCACATCGGCTGGCCCTCGGCGCGGCGCACCACGACGTGCACCCCCTGCCCGAGCGCGGCACCATGATCGCTCCGGCCCATTCGGTCGCTCACGCCGCCAACTACACGGCCACGTACGCCACTTCGCACGACGGTGACCCGATCGAGCACCCATTCCCTCTGTCGGCTGACCGCGTCGAATTCGTTCTGGGTCTGTGGCAGCAGGTACGGCAGGCTCGCATCCTCGTTGATGCCTCCGGCGCGTACACCGTGGCCATGCCGGGCAGCTACATCGAACTGCGCCCCGTCGACGAGCCCGCCCCCACCGAGGGTGACGTTCTGCACGCGGCCCTCGGCGCCTACGGCGTCCCGTCATTTCCCATGTGGGAATGCGGCGCCACCTACCGCGTTGTCCCGCTCGACACCGCTGCCGCCGGGGAGGCCGTCCACACCGGCCCCTGCCTCTTCGTCCAGTCCGGCGACTCCGCCGACCGGCCGATCGGCGCCTACGACGAGCCGTGGACCATCACCTTGCACAACGCCGACGGCGACCTGATCGACACCCTCTACAGCGGCTCCCGCCTACCGGGAGGCATCGCCGAAGAGTCCGCCCACTGCGCGCAGTTCGCCGCGTCCTGGATCCGCGCCAACGCGAACGCCCACCTCCCCGGCTGACCCACCCCACGTCTCCGGGACGCGGGCAACCGCGCCCCGGAGGCAGTCCCCACCTTCTCCAGCCCGCCGCCGGACCACACGGCCCCCTCATACAGAAAGGCACAACTCCTATGACCACGCCTGCCCGCATCCCCGCCGCCGCGGTGCTGCTGCATGCCCTCGCTGCCCTGGAGATCCCGGGTTTCCCGGATCTCGACGAGAACTTCATCGTCGCCCACCCGCCGCACCTCTCCCAGAACCAGGCCCTGGATCACGAGCACGTCGCCGTCAGCACCGGCTGGGAGTTCAATGTCAAAAACTGCCCCATTGACCAGTACCCCGGCGGCTTGTCGGCCACCGCGTACGAGGGCTATGACGGCTCGGACTACTGCGACATCGAGATGGTCTACGAGGCGCCGCCCGGCGCGAATCTCACGGCCCATGCCTCCGCCTGTGCGAAGGCGGTGGCCGAGTGGTTCGCCTCGCGCCAGTCCACGACCGCCCCCGGAAAAAGGAGTGGGGCCGACGACACGGACGAGGTCCGTACCAGCACCACCGAAGTGTGCTGACTTGGGCAAAGCCGCCGACCCCTGGAACCCACAATCGGAGATCTCCACGGAGACCCGGTTGCAGTACCCGACAGTGTAGAGCCTGGCCATGAGACAGGATGAGCCACGATGACCACGACCAGAGAACAGTTCGACCGGCGGCTCGCCGAGCTCCAGTGCACCAACCGGGAACTGTCCCGCAGGGACTTCGCCTACCTCGCCGGCGTCGCCGAGAAGACGGTGCGGAACTGGCTGGGCGCCGACCCGGACTCTGTGCCCACCGCCCGCACCGGCGCGCGCGGGGCCCAGTTCTTCCCCTTGGAAGAAGGCGCCCAGTGGGTACGCAAGCAGCTCTTCGGCCCCAACGAGAAGACTCCGGAAGCGCACAGAGGGCCCCGGCTCTCCGCCGAGCCGCAACGCATGCCCTACACGCCCGGCGAACGGTGGCGCTGGGTGGACATGGCGCGGCTGCGCGGTGTCACGCCGACCGCCGTCCGGGTCCTCGCCACCGGCTACGGAGACCATCCCGAGCGGCCGTTCCCGCCCCGCGACGAGTTCGACCACCGGTGTGATGCCAGCGAGGTCTCCGCCTGGTTCTTCTGGTACGACACCACCCGTCCGGGATACAGCGGTCCCCGGCCCGCCCAGATCGCAGCGGCCTCCGGCACGCAGGACACCCGCCACAAGGAAGTGACCCGACGCCTGCTTTCGGCGCTCGACAACGACGAGGACCTCACCACCCGGATGCTGGCCGAGGAACTCGACGTGAGCGCCGACGTCGTGGCCCGCTACCTCCGGAAGGCGGCCGAAGCTGTTCTCCCCGGGCGCGGCCTGATCTCGCGCAGCCAGATCGCCGAGCGCCTGCCCGCGACGTCCCCCGCACTCACGCCCGCGCAGCGCCGCGAGCGGGTGAAGACCCTCCTTAAGCGGCAGAGCGCGCCTGCCCCCGTCATCACGGTGGGAGATTCGCCGTACTACGACGAGACGGCCGTCGCCGAGCTCCTCACGCCTCCCGCGTGACCCTCGCCGACCACGGCGTCCCCGAGCGGACAGGCCGAGGTCGGCACTCTCCTTCGCTTCCCGGCGATCGAGTGTGGGGCCCTCGGCGGACGGAGTGCAAGGCCGGGCTTCGCCGCGTCCTTGCACTCCGTCCGTTCGGACCCCTCTCTTCTTCTTTGCCGGGACGGGGAGGGCGCATCTTCCGGCACAGGACCGGGGGCGGCTCGGCGCCGTGGCCGTGTGCGGCGCCATACGCCCTTGCACCTCTCCGACGTACTGCGGGCAGGGCGAAGTCCCCAGAGATTGACCCCTGTTGCGCTGCGGTTTCACGTTGACCACCCCACCCAAGAAAGATAGATTTACCTATGTCAAGAGGGGGTAGGGCAAGCCCCCGGAACCCACGCTCCACCAAGGAGACCACCTTGGACGAGAACCCCGAGCAGACCGAGTTCTGGTTGGTGTGCGAGACCGGCGACATCGAGGAGTTCGACACCTACGAAGACGCCTACGAGGCGCTGACGGCGGCCGTCGCGCGTGACATCAAAGAGCACGGCGAGGAGACGGCCCGCGAGTCGGGCGTGATCCACCCGTACGGCTACACGATCAACGTCATGCGCGAGGGCCGCGACGTCACGGAGGACTGGGAGCGCAACCAGCCCTACAAGCCGCTGAGCGTGGACTGAGGGCCCGACTGCCCGCCCCGGCCCTGCCGCGCAGGGAGCCGGGGTCCATCGAATCGCCGAGCCTCACGGCTTGGTCGGCGCACGAGCTCGCGCGACCCGCTCCGCGAGCCGGCCCAGACGGCGCCCTTTGCTCGCCCCACCTTTCCCCGGGGCGCTCCCGACGCGTCCCGCAGCTTCCGGCCGGAGGACTACCGGCCCCACACGAAGGAACTTGATCATGAAGCTCTCCCATGCGCAGATCGCCCCCGAGGCCCGCGCCGCGTACGGCGGATACTGCGTCTTCCCCATGCGACTGGCCCCGTTGCTCGTCATGCGGCTTACCGAGATGCGCGAGTACGCGTTGACCCTCAGCTTCATCGACGTCTGGGCCGACACCGCCGAGCAGTTGGACGACGCCATCGCGTCCGTCTGCTTCGCCCATGCCGCCCCGCTCGGCCGCCGCCGGAAGTACCGCAGCATCGCCGGTCGTGTCGTGCTGGACACCATCGGGGCGTACGAGAAGGCCTTCAGCGACTCCTTCTTGGACGACGCAACGGGCCACTACCACCCCGAACCCGGCACCGAATACCCGTTCGCCGTCTCCGACATCGGCCGCGCCGCCGCCGATCTGCTCGGCGACGAGTGGTCCGCAGACCCTGGGGCGTGGGGTACGCGCGCCTACCTCCAGGCGGACGGCGAGAGCAACGGCTACACGCTCGCCGTCTCCGACAGCGGAGTCCTGCACATCGAGACCCACTCCGCAGCACACCGCACCGAGTTCTTCGGTGTGTGGCCCAGCGACGGACTCGGCGACATCGCTGCCCGCGTCACCGCCACCATCCGCGAACTCCGCACGGGCGACTGACCCGCCCGGCGCGACCGCGCCCCGGCCACGCAACCGGCCCGGGCGCGGTCGCCGCCGTCCGGAGAACACCCGCTCCACCGAGTGAGAGGAACCCCCAGCCATGACCACCACGGCCCGTAGCATCGTTCGAGAGACCGATCGGCCGTCCTACACCCGCTACACCCCCACCAACGGCCAGCGACCGGAGGGCACCGAGTACGGCGTCGACGGATGGCTGTTCACGCTCCCCGGCGAGACGCTCTACGGGCACCAGTTCCCCCAGCGCACCTATGCAGCGTTCCAGGTGTCCGAACACGGGATGCTGTTCTGGATGGTGCGCGAAGTCGACGGCAAACGACGCCAGCGTGGCAGCACCAGCACCAGCCGCAAGGCCGCGGTCGCCTTCGCGGTCGACGCTGTCGCCGCCGAGCGGGAGCGTGCGGCGGACAACGCACAAGGCGACCGTGCAGCGGCGCCCCCGATCGCCACCGAACGGGCCGCACAGCAGTCCCATGTGTACTCCGCCGAAGCCGAGGCCGAGCACTTGCAGCGCATCCGCAAGAGCGAGGAGCACGAGCGGCCGGTCACGGCCGAGATCCGGCTGGCGTACCCGCAGGCCGGGGGCGGCGCGTCACTGCGCCTGTACAACGCGAGCGGCGACGAGGTCGACCGCGAGCCGCTCACCGAACGCGGCGCGGCCGGTCGGCAGAACAACCCGGACGGAATCTATCTGGGGTCGCTCACGTCCGGCGCGATGACGGCGGGCCTGCTGCGGGCTGCCGGATGGCACCTGACGCAGTGCGGACTCCAACTCGCGCCGGGCGAGCAGTGGACGGCACGCCCCGTCCGCAAGAGCGAGGCCGAACAGTGGGCCGCGTGGGCACCTCTGCTGCCCGGCGGGCACGCCGCTACCCCTCTCGCCCGCGTGGCGATCGTCCCCACTCGCGAGCACCTGGCCGTAACGGAACGCCGGTTCGGGCCCGTGCCGGAGATCCCGGCTGTTGCCGGGCTGGAGTTCAAGCAGTTGGGGCGCTGGTCGTGGTGCTCCACCAACTCACCCCGGCTTCTGGTTCTGGTATGGACCCCTCGGCTCGGCGGTGACCGCTGGTACGTGTGGGACGAGACCGACCACCCTCACCACATCGTCGGCACGGCGCGTGGCAACGGCGCGGCGGGCGCGGCGGGCGCGCTCACGGCGGCCGGTCTGTCCCTCGCCTGATCCGAAGGGCCCCGGCGCAGTGCAGTCCCGGGGCCGTCTCCCGCCCGCGAAGCGAAACCCGAGCACCGAGAGGAACCTCATGGGACTGCGTACCCTCCGTTTTCATCCGCTCTCCGACATGCCGCTGTTCGAGACGCAGCACGCGATGCGCGGCGACCGCTTTTACCCGAGCGCGCGCGTGCTGCGCTCCCTCGCACCGCGCACCCCGCGCCGCGCGCCCGAGGCATCGCCGTGCATCGTCTACCACTCCCCGTGGGGCCACCTCGTCGTGACCGAGATCGACCCCGAGAACCTGCACGGCTACGGCTGGACCTGCCTGTCGAGCTTCCCCGGCGGCGCCGAATGGGGAGACCTCGGATACATGGGCGACATCGAGACGAAGCGCGGCACGCCCTGGGAGTACTGGGAGCGCGACCTGTACTCGGACGACCGTACGGCCGCCGCCGCCATCGCCCGCATCCTGCGGCGTTTCGATCCACCCGTAGCCCGCAACGCGCAGGAAGAAGAGCAGCAGGCCCACGAGTCCGCGGCCCCGGCCGCTCGTGCCCTGGCCCGCGTCCCTCAGGCCCCCCGAGGGGCCATGGGCCAGCCCTGAACCAGACCGCCGGCCCGGGGCCCCGCACCCTGGGCAGCTGCCTGCCGCCCGCCGACGCACCAGGTGCGCCGGGTGCAACAAACTGTGATCACAGAAGCCTTCATAGCAGCGGGAAGTATCGGGTTCCTGACATTCTGGCTCTCAGGGGTCTTCTCGCCAAGCCTCGACGGATTACCCCTAAGGCTCGCGTTTAT
>NZ_JBEYVC010000294.1:0-7649 GCF_040643855.1 Streptomyces sp. NPDC047072
GGCTGACCTTCGACGCGGGGTGTCTGTTCGGCGTCGGGTTCGTGTCCTGGCTGCAGTTCGAGTCGCTGTACCGGATCAACGCGCTGTGCCTGTGGAGCGCGAGCCCGGCCGAGTACCCGAGCGAGAAGTGCAGCGCCCGGCCCGCGGGGCCCGACAGCACGGGCCGACCATGAGGACCGCCACAGGCCGGGCAGCTCTGCCGTGCCAGCCGTACGGCGGCCGGCGAGAGCCCCGCGTAGGCGCCGAGCACCCGCCGCAGCGCCCCGTGCGCGGCGACGTACAGCGCCCGTTCCGCCGGCCGGCGCAGTGCCGCCGCCCGGCGGCGCTCGTGCGCGTCGAGCACCGAGATGTCGAGCGGGACACCCGTCTCCGGCGTCCGCACCAGCCACAGCAGCGGGCCCTGCCGCAGATCGCGCAGGCACAGTCCGGGCCCCCGCACGAGCACCTGAGGACGGGCGTTCACGCGGCCGGCTCCTTGAGTCGGGCCGCGATCTCGTCGAGGTACCCGTCCCGCAGCAGCTGTGGGTGAGTGCAGTCGAGGTCGTGGTTGACGATCGCCCCGCTCACGTGCGGCCGCCACGCCTCCCGCGTCAGCCAGTCCTCGGCACGCGGCGCGGCAGCGGTGAAGAACACCAAGTCGCCCTCGAACACGGTGTGTTCGTGCTCCCGCATCATCCGCGCGTGGTTCGGCACGATGTCGACGATCCGGGAGAGCGCGCGGTCGGACAGCCCGGCGAGCGGACTCCCCGCCCTGCGCAGGGTGGCCAGGACGTCCTCCCGGTCGCGTTCCCCGGTGCGCTCGAAGCCCGCCATGCGCAGGACGGCGGTCAGCGCGTCGCCCTCCTCCGGCGCGGGCCGCTCCCGCCACTGCTCCGCCGGGAAGGCGTCCAGGAGGGCGAGCAACTCGACCTCCTGACCGGCCTTCTGGAGCAGCACCGCCACGGTGTGCGCGAGGATCCCGCCGACCGACCAGCCGATCAGCCGGTACGGCCCCTCGGGTCGAACCTCCCGAATCCGCGCGACGTAGTCCTCCGCCTCCTCCAGCAGGGTCCGCGGCAGCGGCGCGTCGTCGGCCAGACCGCGCGCCTGGATGCCGTACACCGGCTGCTCGGGCCCGAGCCGTGCGGCCAGCCCCGCGTAGCACCAGGAGATCCCGCCCGCCGGATGGAACGCGAACAGCGGCGGCCGTGACCCCTCCGTGCGCAGGGGGAGTACGACGTCCAGGGCGTCCTCGGACGCGGGGCCCGCGGCATCGAGGCGGGCCGTGAGAGCGGCGGGGGTGGGCGCTTCGAAGAGGGAGCCGATCGTCAGCTCGGCGCCGAACTCCTCCCGCACCCGGGTCACCAGCCGTACCGCGAGCAGCGAGGTGCCGCCGAGGTCGAAGAACGCGTCGTCCGGGCCGACCCGCGAGACGTCCAGCACCTCGGCGAAGATCCGCATCAGAGCCGCCTCGCGCGCGGAGGCCGCGGGACGGGTCTCGCCGCAACCCTCGAAGACCGGTGCGGGCAGGGCGCTCCGCTCCAGCTTGCCGTTGGGGCTGAGCGGGAACGCGTCGAGCGCGATCACCGCCGCCGGCACCATGTGCTCCGGCAGCTCACGCGCCAGCGCGGCCCGGACGGCCGCCGGGTCGGCGCCGCCGGTCACATAGCCGACGAGACGGTCCTCCCGCACCAGCGCGCATGCCCCGTCCACCCCCGGCCGGGCCGCCAACGCGGCCTCGATCTCGCCGAGTTCGATGCGCTGCCCGCGCAGCTTGACCTGGTGGTCGGTGCGGCCGAGGTACTCGACCTCGCCCTGCGCGCTCCAGCGCGCCACATCACCCGTGCGGTACATCCGGGCGCCCGCCGGGCCGAACGGGTCGGCGACGAAACGGGACGCGGTCAGCTCGGGCCGGCGCAGATAGCCGTCCGCCAACTGCACGCCCGCCAGGAACAGTTCACCGGGTACGCCGGGCGGGCACGGCCGAAGTGCCGCGTCCAGCACGTACAGACGGGTGTTCCACACCGGCCGCCCGATCGGGACGGGGCCGGGAGCCTCGGGGACGCAGGGGTGGTAACTGACGTCCACGGCCGCCTCGGTCGGGCCGTACAGATTGTGCAGCTCCACCCCCGGGAGGACCCGTGCGAAGGCGTTGGCGGTCTCCCGGGGCAGCGCCTCGCCGCTGCAGAAGACCCGGCGCAGCACGTCCGCACACCCGGCCGCGTGCGGGTCGGTCAGGAACACCTGGAGCATCGACGGCACGAAGTGGCAGGTGGTGACGGCCCGTTCACGGACGAGCCGGGCCAGGTAGGCGGGATCCTTGTGGCCGCCGGGCTCCGCCACGACCAGGGCGGCGCCCTCGCGCAGCGGCCAGAAGAACTCCCACACCGACACGTCGAACGACGACGGCGTCTTCTGGAGTACCCGGTCCCCGGCGGTGAGCCGGTACTCGTGCTGCATCCAGCGCAGCCGGTTGTCTATCGCCCGGTGCGGGACGACGACCCCCTTCGGACGGCCCGTCGAGCCGGACGTGTAGATGACGTACGCGGGGTGCGCGGGGGTCAGGGCCCGCGGCGGGTCCACCGGCGGCCGCGCCGACACGTCGAGCCCGTCCAGCACGACCAGCGGGGTGCCCGTGTCCTCGGGCAGCCGCCCGGCCCGGTCGGTGATCGCGCAGACGGGCGCCGCGTCCTCCAGCATGTACGTCAGCCGTGCGGCCGGATAGTCCGGATCCAGCGGCAGATAGGCCGCCCCCGCCTTGAGCACGGCGAGCAGGGCGACGATCAGCTCCACCGAGCGCGGCACCGAGACCGCGACCAGGGCGCCGGGCCGGGCGCCGAGGGTGCGCAGATGCCAGGCCAGCCTGTTGGCCCTCGCGTTGAGTTCCGCGTAGGTGAGGCTCCGCTCGCCGTACAGCAGGGCCGTCGCGTGGGGGCTGCGAGCGGCCCGGGACTCGATGGGCCCGATCAGCGTGGTCGGCGGCAGCGCGCGGCCCGTGCGGTTGAACTCGTCGACGACCAGGGCCTGTTCGGCCGGTGTGGCCACGGTGTGCGCGGCGAGCGGCAGGTGCGGGTCGCTCTCGGTGAGCCGGTCCACGAGGTGGAGGAACCGTGCTTGGTGGGCGGCGAGGGCGGTGTCGTCGTAGAGCGCGGGATTGCCGTCGTGGTCGATGCGCAGACCTCGGCCGTCTGCCCGGTCGTAGATGTTGACCGTCAGGTCCTCGACCGGCCCCGCCGACAGGTTCCGCGCCCGCGCGGGGGCGCCGGCGAAGTCGACGCCGTAGTCGAAGGGCATGACGTTGACCAGCGGGCCGACCAGGCCGCGGTTCTCGCCGAGCAGGCCCAGGTCGCGGCGGATGTCCTCGTAGCGGTAGCGCTGGTGGCGGCGCACCTCGCGGATGCCGTGCACGACCTGGCGCACCAGATCCGCGAAGGTCGCCTCGGGAGTGACGGTCAGCCGCAGCGGCAGGACGTTCATGACCATGCCCGGCACCCGCAGCGCGACCGAGCCCATACGGCCCATCATCGGCAGTCCGAGGACCACGTCCGACTGCGCCGTGGCCCGGGAGGTGTAGAGGGCCTGGACGGCGATCAGGACGTCCGGCCAGGTCGCGCGGAGCCGGGCGGCGAGCTCGCGCAGCCGCTGGGTCGTCTCCGGGCCGATGAACGCCGTACGCCGCAGGAAGGACCGCGAGGGCAGAGCGCCGCGGCCGGCGAGGCGGGGTACCTCCGGGCGGTCGGCGAAGGATCCCGTCCAGTGCGCGCGGTCGGCCGCGAAGCCGGGGGAGGCGCGGTACTCGGCGTCGTCCGCGACCAGGTCCGCCAGTGGGCGGAAGGTCCGTGCGGGAGGCTCCTCGCCGCGCGCGAGCGCCGAGTAGATCTCGGCGGTGCGGCGGACCAGGAGCGAGTAGCCGAACCCGTCCATGACGAGGTGGTGGATGCGCTGGTACCACAGCCAGCGGTCCTCGCCGACCCGGAAGAGCGCGTGCCGGAACAGCGGGCCGGACGCCAGGTCGCAGGGCGCGGCCAGATCGGCGCGCATCCACGCCTCGGCCTCCTCGGGAGTGGCCGACTCCCGCACCGTCAAGGGGAGTTCGATCTCGTCGTGGAGGTACTGCCGTGGCCCTTCGGGAGTGTCCGCCACCCGGACCCGCAACGCTTCGGCCTCCGCGGTCACTTGCCGGAGCGCCGCCGCGAACAGCCGCGGATCCAGCGGTCCGTCGATCTCCAGGCACTCCGCGGTGTTCTGGGCCGGGCTGAGCGGGTCCAGGGCCTGGGCGAACCACATGCCCGACTGGGCCGCCGTCAGGGGCAGCGCCGTGAGGGTGACGGTCATACCGCCCCCAACAGCGCGGCCCAGGCCTCGACGGCGGGCTTCTCGGCGAGATCGGCGAAGTCGGCGCAGACGCCGTACTCGCGGCGCCAGCGCTCCAGCAGGGCCATCACGCGCACCGAGTCCAGGCCGTGGTCCACGAGGTTCTCGTCGACGGGGATGTCGGCGGGGTCCTCGCCGAGGCAGTCGGCGACGTCGGCGCGGATCTGCTCCACGGTGAGCCCGGTGACCCCGTTGGACCGGAGCCGGTCGAGGAGCGCCTCGGTGGTGGTCACGACCGCGCAGCGGCCCGCGGCCCAGCGCAGGGCCATGTCGTGGTCCGCGCGGGAGAAGTCGGCGACGGCGTCGGCCACGACGAACGCCCGGATGTCCCGCTGCCAGGCGTCGGCCGCGGTCATCAGCACACCGATGTGGGCGTAGACGCCGACGATCACGAGCTGGTCGCGCTCGCCCATGAGGCGGTGCAGGTCGGTCCGGACGAACGCGCTGTACTTCCACTTGGTGAGGACCGTGTCGCCGGGCTCGGGCGCCACGGCCCCGGGCGCGGCGAGGGACGAGGGGTCGTTTGCCACTCCCGGCCCCCAGAAGTCCAGTTGGAGTCCCCGTTCCTCGGGTGACTGCCCGCCGCGCTGGGCCGAGTGGACGACCGGGATGCCGGCGCGACGGGCCTCCTTCAGCAGCCGGGAGGTGTTGTCGAGCAGGCCGGCGAGGGGCTGTGCGCCGGCCGGGAATGCGGACAGGAAGTGCTGCTGGAGGTCGTGGACGAGCAGCACGGCGCGGGCCGGGTCGACCGTCCACGACACGCGGCTGGCCGGCAACTCGTCGGCGGACGGGAGCGGATAGGGGGTGATGGCGGGAAGTGCCATGGGAGGAAGGGCCTTTCAGGACTGTTCGGCGGACGACCGCAGCTGCGTCTTGCTGACCTTGCCGACGCCCGTCCGGGGGAACGCGTCGACGAACTCCACGAGATCGGGCACCTTGTAGGCGGCGATCCCGTGCTCGCGCACGAACCGTTTGACCGCGACCGGCCTCAGCGGCTCGGCGCCCTCGCGCAGGATCACGTAGGCGAGGGAGCGTTCCCCGAGGTACTCGTCGGGGACGGCGATCACGGACACGTCGTGCACGGCCGGATGGGCGAGGATGATGTTCTCGATCTCCTCCGGGGCGACCTTCTCGCCGCCCCGGTTGATCTGGTCCTTCGCCCGTCCCTCGACGACGAGATGGCCGGTCGGGGTGCGGCGCACGATGTCGCCGGTGCGGTAGAAGCCGTCCGCGGTGAAGGACCGCGCGTTGTGGTCGGGGGCCCGCCAGTAGCCGCGGATCGTGTACGGGCCGCGGGTGAGCAGCTGCCCGAACCCGCCCTCCGGGACGTCGTCCCCGGCCTCGTCGACGATCCTGATCTCGTCGTCCGGGGAGATCGGACGGCCCTGGGTGGTGACGACCGTCTCCGGATCGTCGTCCAGCCGGGTGTAGTTGACCAGACCCTCGGCCATGCCGAAGACCTGCATCAGCCGGCAGCCCAGGGCGGGCTCCAGCCGCCGCGCCGCCCGCTCGCTGTACTTGGCGCCGCCGACGAGCACCAACTCCAGGCTGGACAGGTCCTGTTGGGACCCGGCGGCGGCTTCCGTCCACACCAGGGCCAGCGGGGGAACCAGACCCGTCATCGTGATCCGCTCGCTCTCGATCAGCGGGAACGCCGTCGCCGGATCGGGCTTCGGGCACAGCACCGACGTACCGCCCGCGTAGAGCACGCCGAGCCAACCCGGCGAACTCATCGGGAAGTTGTGCGCGGCCGGGAGGGCGACGAGGAAGCGGGTGTCCGCGTCGACCCCGCAGATCTCGTTGGAGCCCCACAGCGAGTACAGGTAGTCGTCGTGGGTGCGCGGGATGAGTTTCGGTACACCGGTTGTCCCGCCGGAGAGCTGGAGGAAGGCCAGTTCGTGCGGTGCGGGTCCGGCGGGCGGGGCGGACGGCTCGCGGGGCACCTCGTCCAGCGCCGTGTGCTCACCCGGATCGCCGGCCACGAAGACGTACCTCAGGCTTGGGGTCCGCTTCCGTACCCGGGAGGCGAGATCCCGGTGGTCGAAACCGCCGTACACGCCGGGAATCACATAGGCGACGGCCTCGGTGAAGGCGCAGAAGTGGCCGATCTCCGTGTCGCGGTGGGCGGGCAGCGCGAACACCGGGAGCGCGCCGATCCGGAAGAGCGCGAAGACCACCTCGACGAACTCGCCGATGTTGGGCAGCTGGACGACCACCCGGTCGCCGCGGCCGATCCCGCGCGCGGCGAACCCGGCGGCGAGCCGGTCGGCCCGCTCGTCCAGCTCGCGGTAGGTCCAGGTGCGGCGCACGGGCGCCGGGTCGACGAGGGCGATCCGGTCGGGATGGGCGGCGGCCCGCTCGCGCAGGACGCCCCCGAAGGTCTCGCCGCGCCAGTAGCCCGCCGCCCGGTAGCGGTCCGCGAACTCGGCGGGCCAGGTCGGGGCGTCCACGCCCGGGGTGAGGGTCACAGCGAGGCCCCCACCGCGTGCAGGAACGTCCGGAACTTCGCCGCCGTCTCGGCCGTCTCGTCCTCCGGGGTCGAGGCGGCGACGACGCCCGCTCCCGCGAACAGCCGCAGCGATCGCCCCTCGGCCTCGGCGCAGCGGATCGTCACTACCCACTCGCCGTCCCCGTCCGCGTCCTGCCAGCCGACCATGCCCGCGTACGGGCCCCGGTCGAACGGCTCCGACTCGGCGAGCACCCTCCGGGCCACCTCGGTCGGCGTGCCGCACACCGCCGGGGTGGGGTGCAGCGCGGACGCCAGGTCCAGCGCGGTCGCCGCCGGGTCGGAGAGCTCCCCGGTGACGGTGGTGGACAGGTGCCACATGGCCGCGGTGCGCACCAGCGTGGGCCGCTCCGGCACCTCCAGCCGGTCGCAGTACGGCGCCAGCGCCTGTCGTACGGCGGCCACGACCACGGCGTGCTCGTGCAGGTCCTTCTCGGACTCCAGGAGGGCGACCGCCCGCCGGACGTCCTCGGCCAGGTCGGCGCTGCGGGGCGCCGAACCGGCCAGCGGGTTGGCGGTCAGCCGGCCGCCCGTACGGGCCACGAGGAGTTCGGGGCTGGCGCCTATCAGGGTGCGGCCGGGGCCGCTCGGCAGCGCGAAGGTGTAGCCGGCCGGATCCCGGCGGGCCAGCCGGCGCAGCATCGCGGGCAGATCGGGCTCGCGCCCGGAGGTCAGTTCCAGGGTGCGGGCGAGGACGACCTTGTACGTGAGACCGCGGGTGTTCTGGCCGTGGTCGCCGACCAGGGCCATGCCCACGGGTTCGTAGCGCCACTTGCCTTCGATGTCGACC
>NZ_JBEYVC010000295.1:0-7562 GCF_040643855.1 Streptomyces sp. NPDC047072
GCCCGCATCGCCTGGGAACTGGGCCTGAACCCGGAAAGCGCGGACGACCCCGACTCCTGGCGCTTCCTGCGCACCTGACGGCCCTGCGCGCGGCCGAGGCCCATGTCGAGGAGCGGCTCGCCGGGCCGCTGAGCGTGCCGGAGATCGCCCGTGCCGCCGGGGTCTCGCCCACCCATCTGACCCGGCTGTTCCGCGCGGACACCGGGCTCACGGTCGTCGGCTACATCCGGCGCCGCCGTATGGAACGCGCCCGCCACCTGCTGGTCTCCTCCACCCTCGCCATCCCGGCGATCGCCGCGACCGTCGGCATCCCCGACCTCCAGGCCTTCAACAAGACCTGCCGCCGGGAACTGGGCGCGGCCCCTCGTGCGGTCCGGGAGCAGAACAGATAGGCGGTGCCTATACGGGGCATCGATTTTTGGTCGTGGACCCCTCCGGCCGTGCGCCGGTTCACTGTGGCGCAGACCGGCGCGGGCCGAACGGGCTCGGCCCCGCGCGATCAGGGAGGCTGCAATGACGCATACCCCGTACCGGGAGCCGGCCGCGGCGAAGCCGTGGTACCGCCAGCTGTACGTGCAGGTGCTGGTGGCGATCGTGATCGGCATCGTGCTGGGCTGGCGATGGCCGGATCTCGCCACCGACATGGAGCCGATCGGCACGACGTTCATCACCGCGATGAAGATGCTGATCGGTCCGATCGTCTTCCTGACGATCATCGGCGGCATCGCGGGTGTCGCGGACCTCAAGAAGGTCGGCCGCACGGGGATCAAGGCGCTGACCTACTTCCAGGTCGGCACGATCGTCGCGCTGCTGACCGGCCTGGTGGCGATCAACCTCTTCCGCCTCGGCGACGGCGTGCACGCCGACCCGGCGACGCTGCACACCTCGGGCGACGCGAGCCAGTACGTGGAGCAGGGCGAGCACCAGCACTGGTGGGAGTTCCTCACCAACATCGTGCCGAACAGTTTCTTCGGCCCGTTCGTCGAGGGGAACATCCTCCAGGTCATCTTCCTGGCGGTCGTGTTCGGCATCGCCGTCAAGATGGTCGGGAAGACGGGCGAGCCGATCATCGCGGCCGTCGGGCGGCTCACCGAGGTCGTCTTCAAGGTCCTGTCCTTCGTGATGAAGGCGGCGCCGCTGGGCGCGTTCGGCGCGATGTCGTACGCCATCGGGAAGTTCGGCCTGTCCACGCTGACCAGCCTCGGCTCGCTGATCCTCCTCTTCTACGTCACCTCCGCGCTGTTCGTCGTGCTGGTGCTCGGCGGGGTGCTCGCGCTGTACGTGCGGCTGAACATCTTCCAGCTCTTCCGGTACTTCAAGGAGGAGTTCTGGCTGATCCTCGGCACGTCGACGGCGGAGCCGGCGTTGCCGGGGCTGATGCGCAAGCTGCACTTCATGGGAGCGGAACGCTCCACCGTGGGGCTGGTCGTGCCGACCGGCTACAGCTTCAACCTCGACGGGGCGGCGATCTACCTCTCGCTGGCCACGCTCTACATCGCGCAGGCCACGGACACGTCCCTCTCCCTGGGCCAGCAACTCGGCCTGCTCGCCGTCATGTTGCTGACGTCCAAGGGTGCGGCCGGTGTCGCGGGCGGCGGCTTCATCGCCCTCACCGCGACCCTCTCGACGGTCGGCTCGGTCCCGGCCGCGGGCATCATGCTGATCTTCGGCATCGACAAGTTCATGTCCGAGTGCCGCGCGATGGTCAACTTCTTCGGCAACGCGGTCGCCACGCTGGTGGTCGCCCGCTGGGAGAACGGGCTGGATCTGGACCGGGCACGGGCGGTACTGGCCGGAAAGGCGGGGGAGGTGCCGTTGACCGGGGGGACCGAGGAGGACCGGTCGCGGAAACCGTCGCCGGTGACGGAAGCCGAGGAAGGTCCGCTGGGGGAGTCGCCGGCGGTGGACGCCGGGCGGGGGCGGCAGAGCGCGGGGCACGGCGTTCCGCGGGCGGGAGAGGGCGAGCCCGCAGCCGGGGCCGGAGGACCGGATGCGGGTGACGGTGGCGCGAATGCCGGTGCCGGCGGACCGGATACGCGTGAGGGCGGCGCGAGCGTCAGTGCCGACGAGTCGGATACGGCGGGTGACGGTGGCGCGAGCGCCGGTTCCGACGGGGCTTCCGTGGCGCCGGCGGCTGCCGCCCGGCCCACCGAGGTGGCTTTCTAGGGGACGGTTCCTCCGGCAGCGCGCGGGGTGGCGCCGGGGCGGCCGATGCGCCGAGCCCTTGGGCGAGGGTCCGCCGCTGGATCGGACGGCCGTGGCGCACTGCCGCGCAGGGGGCGACCGGCTGACCCTCTGGTGCTTGCAGACGCCGGTCCACGCACCCCACCCAGGGGCGCGGGGAACTGCGCGACAAGCCACGACGAACCCGCAGTCGCCCCGATCCGAAGACCCGGCACCCCCGCGATCGGCCCACTCCTCGCCACCGACCCACCCTCCGGCTAGCGCCCCTCCGGCTACCACCCCACCCCCCGCTACCGGCCCCCCGCTCGGCGTGCACACGCGCCCGCGTCGAGCGGGGGGTCGGTGTTCTGCTGGATAGGTTGGTCCTGGCCTGGACGGATCGATCGGCGGAGGCAGCGTGGACGCCCGGCAGCTGGAGTACTTTCTGGCCATCGTGGAGCACGGCGGGTTCAGCAAGGCAGCCGCCGCGCTTCACGTGGCCCAGCCGTCGCTGTCGCAGGCCATGGCGAACCTGGAGGCCGACCTCGGGGTCGCGCTCTTCCACCGCGTCGGCCGGGGCGTCGTGCTCAGTGAGGCCGGGCAGGAACTGCTGGAGCCCAGCCGCCGCGTCCTGCGGGACCTCGCCGCCGTACGGGACACCGCCGCCGCCCTCGCCGGACTGCACGGCGGCAGCGTCGAGGTGGCCACCATGCCCTCGCCCGGCATCGAACCGCTCACCACCCTCATCCACCGCTTCGCCGACCTGCACCCCTCGGTGACTGTCGGCACGCACGCCGCCTTCACCCCCGACGAGGTCGTCTCCCTGGTCCGCAGCGGCGCCTGCGAACTGGGCCTGCTCGGCAGCGCAACCCCCGTGCAGCCGACGGGACTCGACGTCCTGCACGTGGAGGACCAACCCTTCGTGGTGGTCGCCTCCCCCGGCGGGGCGATCGAGGACGGTGTCACGATCCGCCCCGGGGACCTCGCCGGGCAGAAGCTCATCGCCTCCCGCACCGGCAGCCTGATGCGCAGCATCGTCGACGACATCACCGCAGGCGGCACCGGCACGGAGATCGTGACCGTCGTCGACCACCGCACCTCGATCCTGCCCCTGGTCCTCACCGGGGTCGGGATCGCCGTGCTGCCCTCCTCCTGGACCCGCCTCGCCCGCCGCTGCGGTGCCGTGGTCGCGCCCATCGAGCCGACCGCGCACCTCCATGTGGCGATGGTCAGCCTGCCCGCGCATCTGACCCCGGCCGCGCGCGCCTTCCTCGACCTCACCGAGTCGCTGGCCCGCCGCCGCGCCCGCGACGCCTGACGCGGGACCGATCGGCTACGCCTATACATCGCATCGAAAGCTGGTCTTGGACGCCGTACGACCACCCTGTGTTGACTCGGAGACGACCCCACCACAGTGAGCCGGAGGCAGTACATGACCACCGCATCCCGCACCTTCCGTATCGCCGCCATCCCCGCCGACGGCGTGGGCAAGGAGGTCGTCGCCGCCGGACGCGCCGTCCTGGACGCGCTGGCCGAGGACTCCGGCGGTGCGTTCGCCTTCCAGTGGGAGGAGTTCCCCTGGGGCTGCGAGTACTACGAGCGCACCGGCACGATGATGGACGAGGACGGGCTGGAGCAGCTGAAGGACTTCGACGCGATCTACTTCGGCGCCGTCGGCTGGCCCACCGTCCCCGACCACGTCAGCCTCTGGGGCCTGCGCCTGAAGATCTGCCAGAGCTTCGACCAGTGGGCCAACGTCCGGCCCGTGCACTTCCTGCCCGGTGTCCAGAGCCCGCTGCGCAAGGCGGACGACACCGAGCTGGACTGGGTCGTCGTCCGCGAGAACAGCGAGGGCGAGTACGCGGGCCTCGGCGGCCGCAACCTCGGCGGCCGCGGCCCCGGCGGTGAAGTCGCCGTCCAGTCCGCCCTGTTCACCGAGGTCGGCTGCGAGCGGATCATGCGGTTCGCCTTCGACCTGGCCCGCACCCGGGACCGCCGCAAGGTCTCCTCGGTGACGAAGAGCAACGCCCAGCAGTACGGCATGGTCCTGTGGGACGACGTCTTCAAGCGCGTCGCCGCCGACTACCCGGACGTCGAGACCGAGAGCGTCCTGGTCGACGCGATGTCCGCGAAGTTCGTCCTGAGGCCCGAGGACCTCTCCGTGGTCGTCGCCTCCAACCTCAACGCCGACATCCTCTCCGACCTCGGCAGCGCGCTCGCCGGCAGCCTGGGCCTGGCCGCCAGCGCCAACCTCAACCCCGAGCGCCGCTTCCCGAGCATGTTCGAGCCGGTGCACGGCTCCGCCCCGGACATCGCGGGCCAGGGCCTGGCCAACCCGATCGGCGCGGTCGGCAGCGCGGCCCTGATGCTGGAGCACTTCGGTCTGCCCGAGCAGGCGGCCCGCCTCAACAAGGCGATCGAGACGACCACCGCCGCCGGGATCCTGACCCGCGACGTCGGCGGCACCGCCTCCACCGAGGACGTCACCAAGGCGCTGATCGACGCCCTCGACTAGACGGCGGCGGCTGTCCGTCGGGCTCCCCACCGGCGCGTCCGGCGGGCGCCCACCGCGCGGCAGACGACGTAGAGGACGAACGAGATCGTGGTGACGTAGGGGCTGATCGGGATGCTGCTGCCCAGGGCCAGCAGGATCCCGCCCTCGATCGACACCACCGCGAACAGCACGCTCAGCAGCGGCAGCAGGACCGGGGACGCGGTGACCCGGGCCGCTGCCGCCGCCGGCGTGATGAGCAGCGACAGGACCAGCAGCGCGCCCACCACCTGCACCGACAGGGCGACCGCGAGACCCAGCACGATCATGAAGGCGAACGACAGCCCGCGCACCGGCACCCCGCGGGCCTCGGCGACGTCCGGGTCGGCGCTCGCGAAGGCGAGCGGGCGCCACATCACCGCGAGGGCGATCAGCACGACCGCCGAGGTGCCGAGCAGCCAGGCCGTCTGCGGGGTGTCCACGGCCACGATCTGCCCGGTGAGCAGGCCGAACTTGTTGGCCGCGCGCCCCTTGTAGAGGGCGAGGAAGAGCACGCCGAGGCCCAGGCCGAACGGCATCAGGATGCCGATCACCGAGTTGCGGTCCCGGGCCCGGGTGCCGAGGACGCCGATCGCGCCGGCCGCGACCAGCGACCCGGTGATCGAGCCCGCCACGATGTTGCCGCCCAGCAGGAGCGCCCCGGAGGCGCCCGCGAAGGACAGCTCGCTGATGCCGTGCACCGCGAAGGGCAGGTCGCGCATCGCGACGAAGACCCCGGCGAGCCCGCCGACCAGACCGAGGGCGGCCCCGGCGATGAGCGAGTTGCGGACCAGGGCGAGGAGTTCGCCGTAGTTCTGGAAGTCGAACATCTGGTGCCAGACGCTCATGGGCGGACCTCCGCGGGGACGTGGTGGGCGTGCTCGTCGAGGGCACCGACCACCACGACCCGGCCGTGCACATGGACGACATCCACCTGCGTGCCGTACAGCCGGGACAGGGACGCGGAGGTCAGCACCTCGTCGGGCGTGCCGACGCGATGGGCACCGGGGGCCAGATAGAGCACCCGGTCCACGAGGTCGAGCACCGGATTGATCTCGTGCGTCACGAACACCACCGCCGTACCGTGCTCGCGACGGCGCGCGTCCACCAACTCGGTGACCGCGCGCTGGTGGTTCAGATCGAGGGAGAGCAACGGCTCGTCGCACAGCAGGAGTTCGGGGTCGGTCGCCAACGCCTGCGCTATGCGCACCCGTTGGCGCTCGCCGCCGGACAACTGGCCGAGCGGTACGTCGGCGTAGGCGGACGCGCCCACCGCCGCGAGGATCTCGTCGACCTTCCGGCGGACGGGTGCCGAGCGCAGCCGCGGGGCGAAGCGGTGCCCGTCGATGCCGAAGCGCACCAGGTCACGGGCGCGGAGCATCGCCTGCGCGGATACCGTCGCCTGCTGGGGGACGTAGCCGATACGGCGGGCGGCCTCCCGGGGCGGGCGGCCGAGGACCGTCAACTCCCCGGCGGACAGCGGCTGTCGGCCCAGCAGGGCCCGGACGAAGCTGGTCTTGCCCGCTCCGTTCGGGCCCAGCACCGCGAGGAACTCGCCCGGGCGCACGTCGAGTTCGAGGTTCCGCCACACCGTGCGGGCGCCGTATGACAGGGCGGCGCCGCGCAGGCTGACGACCGGCCGGGGTGGTGTGCTCACTTGGCGAGCGCGCTCGCGAGCGCGTCGACGTTGCCGGTCATCCAGCTCAGGTAGTCCTTGCCGGAGGGCAGGGTCTCGGTGACGGGGACGACGGCGATGCCGGCCGCCTTGGCCGCGTCCTCGACCTTCTCGGACTGCGGGCCGGAGGTCTGCGCGTTGTAGACCAGCGCCTTGACCTGCTTGCCGCTGTAGAGGGCCAGGGTCTCCTGGAGGACCTTGGGGGAGACGTCGGTGCCCTCCTCGATGCCCTCGCTGAACTCTTCGGGCGTCTTGTTCACCAGGCCGGACGCCTCGGTCATGTACAGCGGCACGGGCTCGGTGATGCCGATGGCCTCACCGCCGTACCGCTTCTTGATGTCCGCCTCCTTGGCCTCCAGCGGGCTCAGCTTCGCCTTGAAGGCGGTGGCGTTCTTCGTGTACGTCGTCGCGTTGGCGGGGTCGGCCTTGCCGAGGGCGGCGGCGATGCGGTCGGCGACCTTCGCGACGGTCGGGAAGTCGTACCAGACGTGCTCGTTGAGCTCGCCGCCCTTGGGGGCGGTGTGGCCGGAGACGTCGACCGCGTTGATGACCTCGGCGGCGGAGTTGCCGCCGCTCTTGAGCATTCGGCCCACGAAGTCGTCGTAGCCGCCGCCGTTCTCGACGACGACCTTCGCCTTGGACAGGGCCAGCTGGTTCTGGGTGTTGGCCTCGTAGGAGTGCGGGTCCTGGTCGGGGTCGCTGATGATCGAGGTGACGGCGACCTTGTCGCCGCCTATCTGCTCGGTGACGTCGCCCCACACGTCGGTGGAGGCGACGACGTCGACCTTGGACGAGGCGGCCGCGGCGGGGGAGGCGCTCGCGCTCGTGCTGCTGGAGGAACTGCTGCCGCAGCCGGTGAGCAGGGCGACGGAGGCGGCGGCGAGCAGCGCCAGTCGGCGGGACGGGGACATGGGCATGGATCCTCCAGGCAACGGTCTGTGTGCCCCGCCACGCTAAGTGGAAATGATTGTCGTAAACGACCCCGGAGGTGAGTTTATGAAAACCGTTGCCAACTATTGACTCAGTCCTGGGCCGCGGAGACCTCGGCGACCACCTGTGCGGCCCGCTCTTCCGGGACGCCCGCGGCGATCAGCGTGGCCACGGCGGTGCCGGTGCCGTCGTCCTCCCAGGCGCCCGTGTTGACGCTCTCCAGGAGAGCGAGGGTGAGGGCCTCCAGTCCGGCGTTGAGGGCGC
>NZ_JBEYVC010000296.1:0-7455 GCF_040643855.1 Streptomyces sp. NPDC047072
TGGCCGACGATATCCGCCTGCTCGCGCCCGAGCGCTTCGACCAGGGTCAGGACGTCCTGGCCGGTCGAGAACGCGCGGTAGGAGCCGTCTGGGGCCGCGCCGTCGGGCCAGTATCCGCGCTGTGCGGGTGCGACCGCCCAGTACCCTTCCTGCGCAAGGCGGTCGAGGATCGCTGCCCAGCTGGCCGCATGGTCGGGAAACCCGTGGAGGAACACGACGAGCGGCCCGCTGCCGGCCTCAAGGATCGGAACCTCCAGTCCGCCTGCCTGAACCGTCCGATGCCGAACGCGGTCGCTCGCCTGGGACCCCCTGGCCGGGGAGTCCTCGCCGAAGGGCGGTCGCCGGGTCTTCTGTGTCATGAGTTCAACCCCCAAGCCGCCTTCGCGGCGTCGCGGTCCGGCAAGCCCGGACCAAGTAGCAGGTAAGCGGCGGGTTGCGGGCCCGGACGACCTCGTTCTCCCGCTCGTGTTCGAGGAAGTCCACTCACGCTGCAGCGGCGGCGATATCCAGACTTTTCATCCGCGCACTGTTGGTCCTCGTCCTGGCGAGCAGCCGGCCGGCGATCGGCAGCCGGGCGAGGCGGAGCATCACGGACCGAAGCAGCAACTCGGCGCGGTTGCCCGGGGTGAAGAAACCGCGCTGGCTCACAGCGCTGCCGCGGTGGTGGTCGATGAACGGGCGCAGGTGGTCCTCCCAGTCCCGCAGCGCTCGTGGCACGTCGTGCGGGTGGCGTTCCAGCATGGTGCCGAGCAGGTCCGCCCCGGCCAGGCCGGTGGATGCCCCCATGGCGGAGTAAACGGTCAGGCACCACGCGGCGTCGCCGACGAGCACGACTCGACCGCGGTGCCAGTGGTCGAGGTGCACCTGCTCGGCGGAGTCGAACAGGTGGTCCGGGGCCTTCTCGAACTGGTCGAGCAGCCAACCGAGCGTGGAGCCGGTGGGCTCGGGGCCGTAGGCGGCGCGCAGCGAGTCGATGGCCGGCCGGGTGAACTCGGCGTCCACGTCGTCGGTGCGGTAGGAGAACATCACCGACGGCGGCCGGTCGGCGAACGGGAACACCCACACCGATCGGCCCGCCTCGGCCATGGTCAGCCCGTCCTGTGGGCGGTAGCCGGGTATCGGCTCGGGCAGGCTGTACACGGCGATCATGTAGTTCAGCCGACGGATCGGGCTCTGCTCGGGCTCGAACGCAAGCCGGCGCACGGTCGAGCGCAGTCCGTCTGCCCCGACCACCAGGTCGAACCGTTCGATGGTCGTCGTCTGCGCCGTCAGGTCGCGGATCTCGACGTCCACCCCGTCGAGGTCCTGGTCCAGCGCGATCGGCACGGTCGAGTACCGGATCTCGACCTCGTCGGGCAGGGCGCTGAAGGCCGCGTCTTCGATGTCGCCCCGCACCACCAGTCGAGACCCGCCGAACACATCGGCGTAGCTCAATCCGCGGCGGCGCCGGCCCGTGCGGTCGACGTCGTAGCTCACGCTTTCCGGAGCGACGCGATGCGGCACCGCATCGGCGAAGCCCAGCCGTTCGGCGGCGGCGAGCCCGGTCCCGAACAGGGCGATGAAGTATCCGCCACGGCGCCGCTCGGACGCCTTCTCCAGCACCACCACGTCCCAGCCCGCGCGATGCAGACGCAGCGCGGAGGCGATCCCGCTGATCCCGAGGCCGACCACCAGGGCCCGCGGTCGCGATGTCGTGTTCCTGTCCATGGGATTGCGCTCCGACATTGTCGTGTTCTCCATCTGGTGGGGGGTGGGGGGCGGCCGTTCAGGAAGCCGAGGATGTGGAGTCGCCGAGGCGGGCGAGGACGTCGAGGAGGGGGGGCGTTGCCTCGGAGGGATGGGCGACCGGATCGGTGGCGTTGCCGGCCACCCACACACCCGCGGGGCCGGCCGTTCGGCCTTCAGGTGCGCGCGGACGTCTGCAGGAACAGCTCAAGGAGTGCCAGCAGCGTCTCGGGAGCGTCCTCGGTCGGGAAGTGGCCGGCGCCCGGAATCTCGACCACAGGTGCGTCGGGGTAGCTGAGCCTGAACGACGGGATGACGTACTGGGGCAGCAGTGCGGTGTCCCGCATGCCGACCGCCAGCATCGCCGGCACGGCGCGCAGCGCGGCGACGGCTTCCCCGGGCGGCGGCCCGGGCGGGGGACCCTGGGGGCCCTCAAGGGCCTGCCGCGGGAAGGCGATGACGCCGCGGCACTCCGCCGGGGTCGGGAAGGGGCTGGAGTAGGCGCGGATCCAGGTCGGCGTGGCGATCTCGGGCCGGGCGACATGCTGCAGGTCGATCATCAGGTGGGCGACGGTGTGACCCGCGTTGCCGAGGATCTGCTCGAACGAGCCGTCCGAGAGCGCCGAGTGGGCCCACTGGAACCACCGGCTCTCGACGCCGTTGGCCTTCATGAGAGGGGCGATGTCGTCTGCGAGCGGCAGCACGGTGTTCGTGGCGAAGATCCGGGAGATCCGGTCGGGGTGACGCAGCGCGAACCCGGTGCCGATGGGGCCGCCCCAGTCACGGAGCACCAGGGTGATGTCCGTCAGGTCGAGCGTGTCGACGAGCAACGATTCGAGATTCAGGATGTGCTCGCTCGCGTCGTACGTGCGGTCCTGCGGTGTCTCGCTCTTGCCGAAGCCCATGTGGTCGGGAACGACCACGCGATGGTGACGCGACAGCGGCCCGATCAGGTGGCGCCACTCGTAGCCCCACGTGGGCTCGCCGTGCAGCATGACGATCGTCTGATCGGGCCGTGAGGGGCCCTCGTCGACATAGTGCTGACGGAAGCCGGCAGTCTCGTTGAAGCGGGCGGGATACGGCCACGTGCCGTCGAACGTCTCGTCAGCAGCAATCACGGGAAATCGCGCCTTCCGGTGCGGTGTTGTCCGCACTGACCGCGGTCATGAGGTCCTCCGAAGCCGGGCCGGTGAGTTCGGCACCGTTGTTTACTGAACAGTCCGAAACCTAGATAGTTCTGTACTGGGTTGTCAAATACGGTGGGCCGGCTTTACCTTCGGCGCATGGTGAGACCACGCAGCTTCGACCGCGACCACGTCCTGCATGCCGCCGAGCGGCAGTTCCGGACCTCGGGCTACAACGGCACGAGCGTCGACGACATCAGCGCCGCCACCGGCCTGGGCCGCGGCAGCCTCTACGGCGCGTTCGACGGCAAGCACGGCGTGCTGCTGCAGTCGATGGCCGGCTACTTCACCCGGCTGGGGCAGGGGCCGCCGAAGGCGCTCGCCGGACCGGACGAGGGCGCCCTGGAACGACTGCACGCATACTTGCTCCGCGCCGTCCACGGGGTGCCACTCGCCCCCGACGTACCCCCCGCCCCCGACCGGACGGCGGCGGCCTGCTTCGCCGCCAAGATGGCCCTGGAGATCGGCACCCCCCACCCCGAGGTGAAACGCCTGGCCGGCGACTCCTTTTCCACGGTCGCCACAGCGGTGGCCGAGTGTGTGCGAGCGGCGCAGCGCAACGGCGACCTCGACCCCGACGCGGACCCCGACGACCTCGCCTACCTACTGCTGACCGTCGTCCGCGGCAGCGATGTCGTGGGCGCGTACGGCTACAGTCCCGCCCGCCTGACCTCGATCGCGGAGAGCGCGTTCGCCTTGCTGCCCCGCTCACGCCACACCTGAGAAGGGCACGGCCGGCCTCGTAGCACAGGCAGCTGATGCGGTCGGCCTGCTTCGATGCCGCGCAGACACGGCCCGCAGGTTCACGCGCCACCGGGCGGTCGTCTGGGTGGCTGACCGAAGAACTGCGCTCGCATCCAGTCGAGTTGCTCCACGCATGCGCGGGGTCGCCGGGCTCGAACTGCACGGCCGGTCGCCGAAAGACCGCCGCCGGCACACGGTGGTACTTCGGCCGCCGCTCCGCCGACTCGGACCGCGTTCGCAGGAATTCGTGCTCGTGCTCCGCCTCGGTGCCCTCGCAGAGCTCGGTGCCGTCCCCGCGGATGAGGGCATCGGTACGGACTCCCGCTGGGCGTCGACGAGTCGGCGACCGGTCCCGATCGTCGCCATCCTGCGAGGCGCCGGCCTGACCTCCTGCTCACCCACGTGGCGAACGCCCCCGTACAACCGGGACCACAACCGGGCACGGGCGCCCCCCATGCTGACGCGCTGGATCGCCCAGGCCCACGGCCGCCACCGCGCACCCGGCCGCTCGTCGCCGGCCGGTGGGTTCCCGTTCACCGCCGATGCCATTGCGCTGCGCTCGCCGAACTGGCCGGGCCACTCGGCCTGCGGGGTCAGTGGCTCCGCGGAGGAGTTCGGCCGAGCGCTGTACCCACCAGTCGAGTAGGTTTCAACACGGTGGCCGCTACTTCTTCTCCAGCCCCGGCAGGAACTCCTGCACCTTCGCCTTGAAGCCCTGCTTCACCATGGAGGCGCGGTCCGCGTCGCCCTTGAGGATCGACGCGGCCGTCGCCTCCATCTGCTCCCAGGTCGCGTGCGGCGGGATCGGCGGCACGGCCGGGTCGGTGAGGAACTCGATCACCGCGGGCCCGTCCGCCTCCAGGCCCGCACGCCAGCCGGCCTCGACGTCCTCGGGCTTCTCCACCCGGATGCCGGTCAGCCCGATCGACCGGGCGAAGGCCGCGTACTGCACGTCCGGCAGCTCCTGCGAGGGCAGGAACGACGGAGCGCCCTCCATGGCCCGCATCTCCCAGGTCACCTGGTTGAGGTCGTGGTTGTTCCACACGGCCACGACCAGCCGCGGGTCCTCCCACAGATCCCGGTACTTGGCCGCCGTGATCAGCTCCGCCATCCCGTTCATCTGCATCGCCCCGTCCCCGACCAGCGCGATCGCCGGACGGTCCGGATGCGCGAACTTCGCGCCGATGGCGTACGGCACTCCGCAGCCCATCGTCGCGAGCGTCCCGGAGAGCGAGGACCGCATGCCGGGGCGCATCGTCAGATGCCGGGCGTACCAGTTCGCCGTCGAGCCGGAGTCGGAGGTGACGATGGCGTTGTCCGGCAGCAGCGGGTCCAGCGCGCGGGCCACATACTCCGGGTTGATGGGGTCGGCCGACAGCGCCGCCCGCCGCTCCATCACCTCGCGCCAGCGCGTGACGTTGTCGCACACCGTGTCGTACCACTCGCGGCCGCCGCGTTCCACGTCCAGCATCGGGATGAGCCGCTGGAGCGTCGCCTTCGCGTCGCCGACCAGGTTCACCTCGTAGGGATAACGCATCCCGACCATGTGCGGGTCGATGTCGATCTGCACGCCCCGCGCCTTGCCGAACTCCGGCAGGAACTGGGTGTACGGGAAGGACGACCCGATGGTCAGCAGGGTGTCGCAGTCCCGCATGAGTTCGTACGACGGACGCGTGCCCAGCAGGCCGATCGAGCCGGTGACGTACGGGAGTTCGTCGCTCAGCGCGTCCTTGCCGAGCAGCGCCTTCGCGACGCCGGCGCCGAGGAGTTCGGCGATCCGCTCCACCTCGGCCCGCGCGCCCGCCGCGCCCTGGCCGACCAACACGGCCACCTTGTCACCGGAGTTGAGGATCTCGGCGGCCCGCTCCAGGGACTCCTCCGACGGGACCGCCGTCCAGGCGCTGCGGTCCAGACTGGACGGCACCATCTTGAACTCGTGCGTGGGCGCGGAGTATTCGAGCTCCTGGACGTCACCGGGAATGATGACCGCCGTGGGACAGCGGCGGGCGTACGCGGTGCGGATCGCCCGGTCCAGGACGTTCGGCAGCTGCTCGGGGACCGTCACCGTCTCCACGAAGTCCGAGGCGACGTCCTTGTACAGGGTGTGCAGGTCCACCTCCTGCTGGTACGAGCCGCCCATCGCGGTGCGGTGCGTCTGGCCGACGATCGCCAGCACGGGGACGTGGTCCAGCTTGGCGTCGTAGAGACCGTTGAGGAGATGGATCGCGCCGGGCCCGGACGTGGCCGCGCACACTCCGAGACGGCCGCTGAACTTGGCGTGACCGACCGCCTGGAACGCGGACATCTCCTCGTGCCGGGACTGCACGAAACGCGGCTTGTTCCCGGCCCGGCCCCAGGCCGCCAGCAGGCCGTTGATGCCGTCGCCGGGATAACCGAAGACATGTTCCACACCCCACTCGCGCAGCCGCTCGAGGATGTGATCGGACACCTTGGTGCTCATGGACTGACCTCCGGACATGGATGGCACAGGCAGCTGTACGAGTCACCCTGCGCGCCCCCGGAAAACCTGCCCGGTGTTTGCCGCCGGGGGCCGGGGGCAGGCGCAGTCCCAGTGCTTCGGACCGGAGGCACGTCCGTGGGAGTGGCGAGGAGCCGCCACGGGCGCGCCCGGACGGATCGCGGGCGCGTCCCAACCCAGAGCACCATCAAGGGAGTTGCGACGCACATGCCCACACGAGCGAGCGCGAAGCACCACCCGCACGACGACGCACCCGACACGGCGGCGGACTTCTGCAGGCTCGCCGCGCTGCCCCCCGGCCCCGAGCGCGACACCCTGCGCGGACAGGTCGTCGAGGCCTGGCTGCCCATGGCCGACCGGCTCGCCGGACGCTTCCGCAGCCGCGGCGAGAGCTTCGACGACCTGCGCCAGGTCGCCGCCCTCGGCCTGGTCAAGGCCGTCGACCGCTACGACCCCGAGCGCGGCAACGCTTTCGAGAGCTACGCCGTCCCGACCATCACCGGCGAGATCAAGCGGCACTTCCGCGACCACATGTGGACCCTGCACGTACCGCGCCGGGTCCAGGACCTGCGCAACCGGGTCCGCTTCGCCACCCAGGACCTCTCGCAGACGATCTCGGGACGCAGGCCCACGATCGCCGAGATCGCCGACCACGCCCACCTCACCGAGGAGGATGTCCGGGTCGGCCTGGAGGCCCTGGAGAGCTTCACCGCGCTCTCCCTCGACGCCGAGCTGCCCGGGAGCGAGGACGGCTACTCGCTCAGCGACGCGCTGGGCTCGCCCGACCCCGCGCTCGACACCGTCGTCGACCGCGAGGCGGTCCGGGACCGGCTGGCCGCGCTGCCCGAACGCGAGCGGGCCATCCTCTACATGCGCTTCTTCGGCGACATGACGCAGAGCCGGATCGCCGAGCAGCTCGGCATCTCCCAGATGCACGTCTCGCGTCTGATCAGCCGGTGCTGCGGGCGGGTGCGCGAGCAGGTCATGCGGGACGCCGTGGCGTGAGCGCGAGCGCCAGGTGGCGGGAGATCATGTCCATCGCCTGCGCCTCCGCCATCGAGAACGCCGGGCGCGGTCCGCACCGGAACAGGGTCAGGACGCCCCGCACCACGTTCTTGTGCGCCGGCGGAACGGACAGCAGCGAGGTGACGTTCGCCCGCGTGATGACGGGCACGCCCGCCGTGTCCCGGCCGAAGGCCTCGGGGTCCTCCGGGCGCACCTGAAGTGCGAGGGAGCCGCCGCGTGCCCGCCATCGCGCGTGAGGTGTTCGCGGGGGCTTCGGCCGTGACGGTGGCGCTCGCTCTGCGCTGACCCGCCGGTTAC
>NZ_JBEYVC010000297.1:0-7451 GCF_040643855.1 Streptomyces sp. NPDC047072
CGCGTGCAGGCCCGCCTCGCCGCCGCTCGCGTGCGCGAGACGTTGGACCAGGGCGAGGCCGAGACCCGTACCGCCCTTGGGGGCGCCCGGCGCCCGCCAGAACCGGTCGAAGGCGCGGGCGCGCTGGTCGGCCGTCATGCCGGGGCCCTCGTCGGTGACGTGCAGGTCGACCCAGCCGGCGCGGGTGTCGCGCAGGGTCCGGCGGGCCGGGGCGCGCAGCCGCGTCTCCACGGTGACCGTGCTGCCGGGCGGCGAGGCGCGCAGGGCGTTGGAGAGCAGGTTGTCCAGGATCTGCTCCACGGCACCCGGCAGCGCGAGCACCGCCGGACCGGCCCCGCCCGCGAACAGGGCCAGCCCCACGCCCTGCCGGTCGAACAGCGGCTGCCAGGTGCGGTACCGCTCCGCGCAGACCACCCCGAGATCCACCGGCCCCGGCGTCGCCGCGTCCTCCTCCAGCCGGGCCATCGCCAGCAGTCCCTCCACCATCCGGGCCAGCCGGTCGGTCTCGGTCACGGCGGCCGTGAGACTGGCCCGGCCGCGGTCGGCGACGCTCGGCTCCAGGTTCTCCAGCCGCAGCCGCAGCGCGGCCAGCGGGGTCTTCAGCTGGTGCGAGGCCTCTCCGGCGAACGCCCGCTGGGCGTCCAGGAGATGGGCGAGCCGGGCCGCCGTACGGTTGAACGCGGCGGTCAGACTGCGCACTTCGGGCGGCCCCTTGGTCACCGGTACCGGTGCGGCGCGTCCGCCCTCCGCCAACTCGTGGGTGGCGCGCTCCAGTTCGCGGATCGGGCGGCTCGTCCAGCGGGCGATGCCGAAGCCGACGAGCACGACGGCCGTCAGGACGGCGAGGCCGCCGAGCGCCAGCAACAGCCAGACGTGGTGGACGCGTTCGTGCACCGTCCGGGTCGGGACCGTCAGCCACACCGCGCCCCGCGCGCCGTGCGCCATGGGCGCGGCGACCGACAGGTACTGCACCCCGCCGATCGTGGAGGTGCGCACGTCCACCGACGACGTGCCCTTGAGCGCGGCCGCGATGCCCGGCCGGGTGGCCAGGGCGCCGGAGACCTCGGCGGGCAACGGGTGCGAGGTGGCGAGCAGTGCGCCCGAGCCGTCGACGACGACCACCTGGCCGCCGATGCGCGCGGCGCAGTGCACCACCCGTTCGGGCAGGTCCTGGGCGGCGCGGCCGGTCGCGAGGGTCAGGGCCGCGTACGCCGAGACCGACTCCGCCTCGTCCTTCGCCGCGGCCACCACCCGCTCCCGCTCACCGCGCGAGTAGACGAAGCCCAGCGGGATCTCCAGGCAGAGCAGGGCCAGCGCGGCGAGGGTCAGATAGCTGAGCAGCAGCCGGCGGGTCATGCCGGCCCGCTGTGCACGGCGAGCCGGAAGCCGACCCCGCGCAGGGTCTGGATCCACGCGGGGTGGCCCAACTTCCGTCGCAGCGAGGCGACATGGACGTCGAGGGTCTTGGTCGGCCCCTCGTAGTGCGGGTCCCAGACCCGGTCGAGGATCTGCTGCCGGGAGTAGACCGCGCCGGGATCCTCGGTGAGCAGCGCGAGCAGGTCGAACTCCTTGGGTGTGAGGGGCACTTGGGACTCACCGACCCAGACCTGCCGGGTACGGCGGTCGACGGCGAGCGGGGCGGGGGCGGGATCGAGGACGGAGGTCACTTCGTACGCCGGAGTCGGCTCGTACGCGGGAGTCGGCTGGTACGTGGTCCCCTGGTACGCGGCGGCGGCCGGCTGGTGGGCCGGGGCCTCCTGCACGCGCCGGGTCCGCCGGGTCACCGCCCGGACCCGGGCCACCAACTCCCGTACGCTGAACGGCTTCGCCAGATAGTCGTCGGCGCCCAGCTCCAGCCCCAGCACCCGGTCCGCCTCCTCGCCACGCGCGCTGAGGATGACGATCGGCACGTCGGAGACCTCCCGGATGCCCCGGCAGACGTCGATGCCGTCGATGTCCGGCAACCCGAGGTCCAGCAGCACGACATCGCCGTAGGCGGCCCTCAACCCCTGGGCCCCGGTGGTCACGTGATCGACCGTCAGGCCGAAGTGCCCGAGGCCCTCGATCAACGGCTCGGCGATCGTCTCGTCGTCCTCGATGAGCAGCACGCGTATGCCCATGCGTCGTCACTCCCGCCATTGTTCGAATTCTCTGCCCTGTTCACGACACGCTACAAGAACATGCCGTCCGCAGGGACCCGTGACAAAGAATGTCCGCATCCTGGCCGCGCCCTGTCCTGCCATTAACCTTTCTCTGTGCATCGCCCCTCTACGGTATTGCCAACTGGCCGAACCCCCAGCTCAGGAGGCTCACTTGAAGGCGTTGCTGGAGCATGCGCGCTCGTTCGGGCGGCAGGTCGATTTCGAGAGCGACGAATACCGGAAACTGGCCGAAGGGCAATATCCCGAGGCGCTCTTCATTACCTGCTCGGACTCGCGGGTCATGCCCGCACTGATCACCGGCGCCCGGCCCGGTGAGATATTCGAGCTGCGGAACGCGGGCAATATCGTGCCGTCGTACGGACAGCACGCGGCCGGTGGGGAGGCCGCCACCATCGAGTACGCGCTGGAGGTGCTCGGAGTTCAGGACGTGGTCGTGTGCGGTCACTCACACTGCGGGGCGATGGGTGCGCTGAAGTCCGGCGACGACCTCACCGCGCTGCCCGGCGTGGACGCGTGGCTGCGGCTGGCCCGCCCGCAGCTGGCGCCGGTGCTCACCGACGATCCCGCCCTGTCCGAGGTGGTGCAGCGCAACGTCGTCAACCAGCTGGCGGCGCTGCGGAGTTACCCGGTCGTCCGGCAGCGGCTGCGGGACGACCGGCTGCGGCTGCACGGCTGGTACTACGAGATCGACACCGGGCAGGTGCGCGAACTGGACGCGGACGGCAGCTTCCGGGCGCACGCCGCATGAGCGGCGCACACGCGCGGGGCCGCGGCGACCGGGCGGCACCGAGGGGCACGAAGACGGTCGGCCGGACGCGGACGCGGCACGCGACGAGCGCACAGTACGGCCCGCACGTACCGGGCGAGCCGTACACGCCGGACCCGCAGCACCCGACGAACTCGCCCCACGCAGCGGACAAGCCCGGCGCGCCGCACACCCCGAACCGCCCGAAGCCCGACCTCGCCACCGAGATCACCGCCTCCCTCGTCGTCTTCCTCGTCGCCCTGCCGCTCTGCATCGGGGTCGCCGTCGCCTCCGGGGTCCCGGCCGAACTGGGGATCATCTCCGGGGTGATCGGCGGCCTGGTGGTCGGGGCCGTGCGGGGCAGCACGCTCCAGGTCAGCGGCCCCGCGGCCGGTCTCGCCGCGCTCGTCGCGGAGACCGTCGCCGAGCACGGCGTGGCGATGCTCGGGGTGATCGTGCTGTGCTCCGGGATCCTCCAGATCGTCCTCGGTGTCGTACGGCTCGGGCGGATGTTCCAGGCGATCTCCATCGCCGTCGTGCAGGGCATGCTCGCCGGGATCGGCCTGCCGCTGATGTTCAGCCAGGCCTATCCGCTGGCCGACAACAAGGCGCCCGGCACCCCGATCGAGAACATGGCGGGAATCCCCGGGCTGTTGGCGGACACCGCGGCCAACTCCCAGGCGCTGATCGCCGCGTCGCTCGGCATCGTCACCGTCGTTCTCAGCTTCATGTGGAAGAAGGTGCCGGGGCCGGTCAGGAAGATCCCGGCCGCGCTGGTCGCCGTGGGCATCGGCATCGCGGTCGCCGCCCTGCCCGGCGTCGACGTGAAGACCCTCCAGGTCGGCAACCTCCTCGCGTCCGTACGGCCGCCAGGGGCCGAGCAGTTGGCGGGCCTGGCCGACGTGGCGATCATCACCTCGATCCTCACCTTCACGGTGATCGCCTCCGCGGAGAGCCTGTTCACCGCGGCCGCCGTGGACCGGATGCACAGCGGCCCGCGCACCCGCTACAACACCGAACTCGTCGCCCAGGGCGCGGGCAACACCATCGCCGGGATCCTCGGCGCGCTGCCCATCACGGCCGTGGTCGCCCGCAGTTCGGCGAACGTCCAGGCCGGTGCGAAGACCCGGCTCTCCCGCACCCTGCACGGCCTGTGGCTGCTCGCCTTCGCGCTGCTGCTCCCGCAGGTGCTCGCGCTGATCCCGATCTCGGTGCTCGCGGGCGTCCTCGTGCACAGCGGCTGGAAGCTGCTCGCGCCGGAGGAGTTCCCGAAGATGTGGCGCCAGGACCGGGGCGAGTTCGCGGTGATGACCCTGACCACGCTGGTCATCGTGGCGACGGCGCTCCTGGAGGGCGTGCTCGTCGGGCTCGCCGCCGGGATCGTGCTGGCCGCGCTGCGGATGTCCCAGACCGTGATCCGGCAGCACGTCGAGGAGGACACCGCGAAGGTCGTCATGGCCGGCAACGCGACCTTCCTGCGGCTGCCGAAGGTCATCGAGGCCCTGGAGGAGGCCGCGGCGTCCGGCAAGCCCCGCATCCGCCTCGACCTCACCGGCGTGACCCACCTCGACCACGCCTGCCGCAACCAGGTCGAGGAGTTCACGGCACAGCAGCGGGGACGGGGGCTGCGGGTGGAGCTGCTGATGCCGGGGCCGGCGAAGACCGTGAGCACGGAGGCCGTGCCGTCGGCGACTGCGGGCCCGGGCGGCCGTACGACGGCTTCCGGAGCCGGATCTGGCGCGGGAGCCGACGATCGCGCCCGAGCCGGAATCTACGGCGGTGCCGACGCCCGCGCCGGGGCCTTCGCCGAGGACCGCTTCTGGGACGCGCCCGCCGGCACACTGGAGGCGTGGGACGACGCGATGCCCGGGCCGACCGCCCCGAGCCCCACCGCCGAGTGGTTCTACCTCGACACCCGCCCCGTCCCCGACGATTACGCGCCGCGCCCTCCGCTCGTAGGCTGAATCCCGCTGAGCCCCACCCCGTCGGCGGAGGGAGGCCGGTCATGGCCGGCTGGAGTGCGAGCGACATCCCCGACCAGCGCGGCCGGGTCGCCGTGGTCACCGGGGCGAACAGCGGGATCGGGTACGTCACCGCGCGCGAACTGGCCCGCAGGGGCGCCCGCGTGGTGCTGGCCTGCCGGAGCGAGGCGCGCGGTACGGAGGCGGTCCGCCGGATCGCCGCCGAAGTACCGTGCTCCACAGTGGAGTTGCTCCGGCTCGACCTGGCGGACCTGGCCTCCGTAAGGGAGTTCGCCGACACCTTCCCGTACGACCGCCTCGACCTCCTCGTCAACAACGCGGGCGTGATGGCGCTGCCGTACGGCACGACGGCGGACGGGTTCGAGACGCAGTTCGGCGTCAACCACCTGGGCCACTTCGCACTCACCGGCCTGCTGCTGCCGAGGGTGCTCGCGGCGCCGCCCGGCGCCCGGATCGTGAGCGTCTCCAGCCTCGCGCACGCGCTGGCCACCATCGACATCACCGACCTCAACAGCGAGCGCCGCTACCACCGTTGGATCGCCTACGCCCGCTCCAAGACCGCCAACCTGCTCTTCGTGCACGAGCTGGCGCGCAGGCTCGCGGCCCACGGCTCGGACGTGGTCGCCGCGGCCGCGCACCCCGGGTACGCGGACACCAACCTCCAGACCGCCGGCGCCCGGATGGCCGGGCGCCGCGCGGTCGAGCGCTTCATGCGGGTCGGCAACCGCTACTTCGCCCAGTCCGCGGACGCGGGCGCCCTCCCCACCCTGCACGCGGCCACCGCCCCCGACATCCGCCCCGACTCCTTCACCGGCCCGTCCTTCCTCGGCCGGCACGGCACACCGGGCCCGGCGTGGCGAGCGCCGTGGACCCTCAACGACCGTGCCGGAGAACGTCTTTGGGGCGCGTCCGAGGAACTCACGAGGGTGACCTACGACGGGCTGAAGTCCTGACCCTCCAGCAGGATCACCCGCCGTCACAGTGCCGCCGTCTCCCGAAGTGACCACGGCAGGGAGAAGTGCGGCTCGGGTGTGTGGGTGAGCAGCAGCTGGTCGGGGTTCTCGGGGCGCGCAGTGCGCGGAAGGTGACGGAGAAGCTGCCGAGGCGGGGATGGCGCAGGAGGAGAGTCCTGTGCGGACTGTAGGAGACGTGTTGCTCCGCCCACAGACGCTGGAACTCGGAGCTGGACAAGGACAGTTCCGAGACGAGTGAGGCAAGTCGCCGGTCCTCGGGGTGGCGGCCGAGTTCGAGATGGAGCAGAGCGGTGACCTCGCGTGCCATCGTCTGCCAGTCGCCGTACACCCGACGGGCGGCCGCGTCGAGGAACACCAGCCGGGCCAGGCTGCGTTGATGGGCGGGCACGGCGCCGAAGTCGAAGAGGATCGCCGAGGCGCTCCGGTTCCACGCGAGTACGCGTGTGCGGCGCCCCACCATGAACGCCGGTGTGTTCGACAGGTTGTCCAGCAGTTCCCGCATGCCTCCCGGCATCCGGTCCCCCGACGGCCGGAGACTTCTGCGGGGCCGGGCCAGATTGTGCAGATGCCTGCGTTCCACCTCGTCCAGGCGCAAGGTGCGGGCGAGGGCGTCGAGGACGGCTTCGGAGACCTTCTCGTTCCGGCCCTGTTCCAGGCGGACGTAGTAGTCGAGGCTGATTCCGGAGAGCTGGGCCAGCTCCTCGCGCCGCAGCCCGGGCACCCGGCGGGGGCCGTCGAAGGTGGGCAGCCCCACGTCCGCGGGCAGCAGCTGGGCGCGGCGGGAGCGCAGGAACGCGCGTAACTCCTCTGTACGGCTGGACAATCTCGTCCCCCATGGTGCGATCGCTGTCGAGCCTGCTGATGTGTGAGCGGATCTGTGGTTCTCAAGTGATCGTCGAGTGAGAATGTTGCTTTTCCGGCAGGACGATTCATGAATGAAAGGGGGCGGAACGCTGAACGCCGTAAAGCGGCGAGGTACTTGACGGGTTGAAAACACGCCAACGAGGGGTCAATCGGCACCCTCCCTCACTCTCGTGAGCTCGGTGAGGATCGGTCCCGGCTCGCCCAGGGGTGAGCCTCCGCATCGACACACAAGGGGAGATGCTTCGTGAGGACCATGAAGGCCAAGCTGGCGGCGGTCCTGGCCGCGGGCGTGATGGCCGGCGTGCCGCTGCTGGCGGGTACGGCTTCCGCGACGGTGGACAACGGCGTGTGCGAGGCCGACGAGTTCTGCGTTTTCCGCCAGATCGACTATGACTGGGCCGCCGACTTCAAGGCGTCGGACACCCACTACTACAACAACTCCTACCCGCTCCACTCGTCCTACCTGGTGAACGACAGCGTGAGTTCGGTGTGGAACCGCAACCCCTGTGCGGTCGTCCTGTACTCGGACGACGGCGGGACCGGGGACTACGTCGGCTTCCTGAGCGGCGGTTACGCCAGCGACCTCCGCGATGTCACGGTCAACGGCCACGACTTCAACAACCTCGCGAGCGGGCACTCCATAGCCTGCTAGCTCCTTCCGGCCGGGGGGGGGGGCCGGGTATACACCCCCCGCCCCCCCCCGGGGTGGCCCCCCCGGGGGGCG
>NZ_JBEYVC010000298.1:0-7308 GCF_040643855.1 Streptomyces sp. NPDC047072
GGCCACGACTCCGATCTGGGGCAAACTCGCCGACCTCTTCAGCAAGAAGACGCTGCTCCAGGCCGCCATCGTCATCTTCGTGCTGGGCAGCGTGGCGTCCGGGATCAGCCAGACGGGCGGTCAGCTGATCGCCGCGCGGGCCCTGCAGGGCGTCGGCGTGGGAGGGGTGCAGGCGCTCGTCCAGATCGCCATCGCCGCGATCATCCCGCCCCGCGAGCGCGGCCGGTACAGCGCCTACCTGAGCGGCACCACCTCGACGTCGACCATCGGCGGGCCGCTCCTCGGCGGTGTCATCGTCGACACCTCGTGGCTGGGCTGGCGCTGGTGCTTCTTCATCGGCCTGCCGCTCGCCGCCGTCGCGTTCCTCCTGCTCCAACGGACGCTGGACCTTCCCGTCCTGCGCCGCGAGAACGTCCGGATCGACTACGCGGGGGCCACGCTGATCGCCACCGGCGTCAGCGTCCTGCTCGTGTGGGTGTCGTTCGTCGACAACTCCTTCGCCTGGGCCTCCTGGCAGACCGCCGCCCTGCTGACCGGGGGACTGGCCCTGCTCGCCGCCGCGGTGTGGGTGGAGAAGCGCGCCGCCGAACCGATCGTGCCGCTCGCCATCGTGCGGCGGCGCACCACCACCCTGGCCGTCCTCGGCAGCCTGTCCGTCGGTACGGCGATGTTCGGCGCCTCGGTCTTCCTCAGCCAGTACTTCCAGCTCAGCCGCGGCCGCACCCCCACCCAGGCCGGTCTGCTCACCATGCCGATGATGGCCGGCATCCTGATCGCCTCCGTCGTCGCCGGCCGGCTGATCAGCCGGAGCGGGAAGGTCAAGCCGTACCTCGTCACCGGCGCCACCCTGCTCACCGCCGGCTGTGCGGGCCTCGGCGTCATCGACAGCACGACGCCCATGGCCTTCCTGGCCGTGTCGATGCTGTGCGTAGGGATGGGCGTCGGCATGACCCTGCAGAACTTCGTCCTCGCCGTGCAGAACACCGTGCCGCTCAAGGACATCGGGGCGGCCAGCTCCACGGTGTCGTTCTTCCGCTCCCTCGGCGGCACGATCGGCGTCGCCGTCCTCGGCGCGGTCCTGGCCCGCCGGGTCGCGGACGGCACGGCGAGCGGTCTCGCCTCCGCCGGACTGTCCGGAGCGGCCCGGAACCCGGAGTCCCCCGCGGTGCGGGAGATCATCCGGGTCGCGTACGGCGACGCGACGGCGCACATCTTCCTCCTCGCGGCCGGAGCGGCGGTGCTCGCCGTAGTAGCCGCCCTCCTCCTGGAGCCGGTCGACCTGCGCAGCAGCCTCGATCTGCCGGAGAAGACCGGCGAAGCGGCCGCCGCGGCACCCGACCCCGGCCAGGGGACGCGCTCGCCCGCGTGAACCCCGACTGGATTACTTAAGTCAAGCAAGTTATGTTGTTTTGGTGAACCTTGTGGAGAAGCGGCGTCGCGGCCGCGACGTGCTGATCGTCGCGGGGGAGACCGGTGAGACCGACTTGCTGACCACGACCCTCCAGCTGGCGGGCTACCGGGTCGCCGAAACGGTGGGCAGCGGGGCCGAGGGGATCGAGCGGATCACTCGGGGGCACTTCGACCTGGTGGTCTGGGACGCCATGCTGCCGGATCTGCGGGAGGTGGCGAGGGGGCCCCGGCCGATCTCGGCGGACCTGCCGCCGGTGCTGTTCCTGATCACCTGCGACTACCTCCACACCCTCCTGCCCGTCTTCGGCAGACGCAGGGAGGACTACGTCACCAAGCCCGTCCGGGCCACCGAACTCCTGGCCCGGGCCGAGATCCTGCTGCGGAAGCCGGGCACCGGCGGTGACGAGGCGGTGGCCGCCTACGACGACCTGGTCCTCGACGACACCACCCGTCAAGTCCGGCGCGGTACCAGACCGCTCGGGCTCACGCCCGCCGAGTACCGGCTGCTGCGCCACCTCCTGGCGAACGCGGAGCGTGTGGTGTCCAAGGAGCAGATCAGCCAGAACGTCTGGGGCGACTTCCGGTCCTCCGAGACCATCGACAGGCTCGTCTCCCGGCTGCGGCAGAAGGTGAACGGGGAAGGCGCCCCGCTGATCCACACGAGCCGGGGCTTCGGCTACTGGCTGGGCCGCGCCCGCGCCTGAGCCGTCCGTCGCCCGCCGTGATGCGCGGGCCCGTGGTCCACGCGCTGTGACGTCCGTCATGTCCGGAACTTGTCCGGGAGCCGTCCTTGAGGTGTCCGGTCGCCTTGTTTCCGTGGGGCACAGGCACAGCCCCCCACCAGCGAGGAGACACCATGGACAGCGCGCTCAGGCCCTCGGACCAGTTCCACGTGGGCATCGTCGCGGAGGACTTCGAGGCGACCAAGGACCAGCTCTCGAAGCTGTTCGGTTTCGAGTGGTGCGACGACATGGGCGGACCCACCGAGGTCGCCCTGCCGACCGGTGACACCGTCGTCGACTTCCGGTGCGCGTACTCCCGTTCGTCCGGGACGGTTCCTCGGCTGGAGATCGTCCGGAGCGTTCCCGGGACGCTGTGGGAGCCGACCCCCGGCTCCGGCATCCACCACTTCGGCTACTGGTCCGACGACGTGGCGGCCGACGTCGCCGAGCTTGAGAAGCACGGCTATGTGACCGAGGCGACCCGCAGGGGTCCGGGCGGCGGGCTGTTCTTCGCCTACCTGCGCAGCGGGGAGGAGACGGCCTTCCGCGTCGAGCTGGTCAGCCGCGCCGCCCAGCGGTCGCTGGAACAGACCTGGGCGTAGTGGCGCAGCCCCACCCGACACCCCAAGTACAGCCTTTCAGCAAGGAGTTGCTCATGACCACCGTAGGAATAGTCACCGGCGCCGGACGCGGGATGGGAGAGGCCTGTGCGCGACGGCTCGCGGACACGGTGGACGTGCTGCTGCTCGTCGACCGGGACACCGCCGGGGCGGAGGCGGTCGCCAAGGAGCTGAACGGCGCCGGGCACCGGGCCGTCGCCGAGCCCTTCGGCCTCGACGTCACCGACAGGGAGGGCCTGGCCCGCCTCGCCACCCGGGTCGCCGAGGCGGGGACGCTGCGCGCCGTCGCCCACGCGGCCGGCATCTCGCCCACCATGGCCGACTGGCGCCGCGTCTTCGAGGTCGACCTCATCGGCACCGCCCTGCTCGCCGACGCCCTGCGCCCGCTCGCCACCGAGGGCACCGCGCACGTGTACTTCTCCTCGATGTCGCCCCTGCTCGCCCGTGTCGACCCCGACCCGGCGGTCGGCGCGGTCCTGGACGACCCGCTGCACGAGGACTTCCTGGAGCGGATCCGGGAGGCCGTCGGCCCGGACATCGAGCAGTCCACGCTGGCCTACCCGTGGGCCAAGCACGGTGTCGCGCGGTTCGCGCGCAAGGAGGCGGTGCGGCTCGGGCCGGTCGGGGGCCGCGTGTGCTCGCTCGCACCGGGCATCATCGACACCCCGCAGGGGCGCCAGGAGGCCGCCAAGCAGACGTCGATGCAGCGGCTCATCGACGTCACCCCGCTCGGCCGTACCGGCCGCTCGGAGGAGGTCGCGGAGGTCGTCGCGTTCATGCTCTCGGACGAGGCGAGCTTCCTGAACGGCATCGACGTCCTCGTCGACGGCGGGGTGTTCGCCGCGGTACGCGACAACTGACGAAGGCCGTCCGACCTGCGGGGGTGGGACACCGGTCCGGTGTCCCACCCCTGTTGCGTGTACGAGGATCAGCGCGCGGTGAGCTTCCACAGGTGGTCCGCGGTGCCGTTGTCGTCCCACTGCAGGACCTGCGCGCCGGAGGCGGTGCTCATCTGGTCGACCCCGAGGAGGCGGCCGCTGTTGTAATTGGCGATCTTGTAGTAGCCGTCGCGGGCCGGAATGACCTGCCAGAGGTGGTCGGCGGTGCCGTTGTCACCCCAGATCAGGGCGGTGCCCCCGTTGGCGGTGCCGGCGTTGGTGATGCCGAGCAGCAGCCCGCTCTTCTGGTTGACGATCTTGTAGAGGCCGGAACCGGCGGCGGTCAGCGTCCAGTTCTGGTCGGTGCCGGTGGTGGAGGTCGTCTGGACGACCGAAGTGCCCTGAGCGGTACCGGCGTTGAGGGTGTCGAGGGCGAGGCCGCTGTTCTTGTTGGTGATCTGGTAGCGCCCGGCCAGCGAGGAGTTGGTGCCGCTGGGGGTGACGACCAGGTGGTAGCCGTCGGTCGCGTTCATCGTCATCGGCACGGTGACCGAGCCGTTGGAGACGGTGTAGTCGGCGTCCGAGACGGTGATCGGGCCCGGGGAGGCGGTCGTACGGCCGGTGTTCGGGCTGTACTCCAGCTTCACGTGGACGGTGGATCCGAAGGCCGACAGGGACGACAGACCGTTGACCGTCACCGCGCAGGAACCGGCGCAGCCGCCCGCGACGACGCTGATCTGGTTGCCCGAGCCGTTCAGCGAGGCGAGGCCGTCGATGCCGGTCTGCGCGGGCGGTGTGGTGACGAGCATGTTCCCGCTCATGTCGCCGTACCACTTGTACGTCCAGTACGAGCCGTTGGGCGAGCCGCCGGTGTCGGTGAGGGTGTCGCCGAGGGTGCCGTAGTGGTTCCAGAAGGCGAGCTCGGCGTCATGGACACCGGCCCGCTCGAACTTGGCGGCGTACCCGATGAGGGCGCCGGAGTTGCCCATCTCGGAGGGGGTGCCGTACTCCTCGATGGAGATCGGACGGGGGCTGATGCCGAGGCTCGACTCCAGCGCGCGGTAGGCGGAGACGTGCGCGGCGATGTCCTGGCTGCCCTGGAGTTCGTGCCAGGCGATGACGTCGGGGACGGTCCCGCTCGCCTTGGCGTCGGTGAGGAAGGTGGTCATCCACGACTGGTTCCAGGCCGAGTAACTCGGGCCCTGGATGGGGGTGGTGGCGTCCTTGGCGCGGACCTCCTTGTACGTGCGCGCCCAACCGGCGTCGAAGGCGCCCGCGTTGGTGGTGTCCCACGTCCAGTCGGGTTCGTTCCACAGCTCGTAGGCGGCGATGTTGGTGGCGCCGGAGGACTTCACCGAGGCGATCTGCTTGTCCACGGCGGACAGCCAGTCGCTCCAACTCACCCACTTGTAGGGGAAGTTCGGGTACCAGTCCGGCATCCGTACGACCACCTTCGCGCCGGCCCGGGCCGCCTTGGGGGCCACGACGAGCGCGTCACCGGCCGGTGCGGGCTCGCCGTTGGGGAGCTGGGAGCCGCCCGGGGCCATCTGCACGAAGGTGTTCGGCTTCAGGGCGTTGGTCAGGCTGTCGCTGGGGGTGCTGTCGTTGGCCAGGCCGTAGAGGCTGCCGGTGGCGACATGGGTGACGGAACGCAGGGTCTGGTTCGCGTTGACCACCAGGGTGGTGGAGGAGGTGGGGACCGCGGACGCCGGGGCGGCGGTGGCGAGGCCCGCCGCGGCGAGCACGGCTGTGCCGAGGGCGGCGGTGAGGCGCACGTGTCTGGTGTTGCGGCTCATTGAGGGGTTCTCCTGAGGAGAGGGGGATGGGGAGGACGATCTTCCTGGGGCGGAGCCGGTCCTTGACCGGTGAGCCGGCCATGACCGGCGGGGCAGTCCTTGACTGGCGGGGCAGTCCTTGACCGGCGGGCCAGTCGTTGACCGGCGGAGTCAGTCCTTGACCGCGCCCGCGGTGACACCCGCGGCCACGTAACGCTGGGCGAGCACCAGCAGGACCGCCGCCGGGACGGACGCGACGACGGCGGTGGCCATGATCGCGTTCCATTCCTGGTTGTTGTTGCCGATGTACTTGTAGATGCCGAGGGTGATCGGCCTCAGTTCGCCGCCGCTGTCGAGGGTGTTGGCGAAGACGAAGTCGGACCAGGCCCACAGGAAGCTGAAGAGGGAGACGGTGACCAGGGCGTTGCGGCTGACCGGCAGCACGACCGACCAGAAGGTGCGGATCGCGCCCGCGCCGTCGATCCGGGAGGCGGCGATCAGCTCACCCGGGATCCCGGACATGAACGCCGTGAAGATCATGACGCCGAACGGCACGGCGATGGTGGAGTCCGCGACGATCAGTCCCCACCAGGAGTTGAGCAGACCGAGGTCCAGGAAGATGCCGTAGAAGCCCATCGCCATGACGATGCCGGGGATCATCTGGGCGACCAGCAGGGCGAGTCCGAGGAATCCCCCGCCGAACGGCCGGAGTTTGGCCAGCGCGTACCCGGCCGGGGCGGCGAGCAGGAGCGTGAGGGCGACCGTGCCGAGGCCGATGAGCAGGCTGGTGCCGAGGTAGGGCATCTGGTCGTCGAGGACGGCGCGGTAGCCCTCGAAGGTGGGGTGCAGCGGGAGCAGGTCCGGCGGGTCCTTGCGCATGTCCTGCTGCGGGGTGAGGGACACGTTGATCATCCAGTACACCGGGAACAGCATCACGGCGGTGAGCAGGAGCCCGATGACGGTGTAACGGCGCTTTCCGGTGCGGGAGTTCACGCTTCCTGCCTCCTCTGGACGCGGATGTACAGCAGCCCGAAGACGAGCGCGATGAGGATGAGGATGTTGCCGACCGCCGCACCGGGGCCGAACTTGGGCAGCAGGGTGCCGAAGCCGAGCTGGTACGACCAGGTGGCGAGCGTCGAGGAGGAGTCGTCGGGACCGCCCTTGGTCATGATCCAGATCAGGTCGAACACCTTGAGCGTGTAGACGAGTCCGAGCAGCAGGGTGATCGCCGAGACCGGGCGCAGCAGCGGGAAGGTGATCCGGCGGAACTGCTGCCAGGGACCCGCGCCGTCCAGTGCGGCCGCCTCGTACAGCTCGGCCGGGATGTTCTGCAGACCGCTGTAGAGGATGACCAGGTTGAACGGGATGCCGATCCAGATGTTGGCGATCACGACCGAGGTCAGCGCCCAGTCGGGCGAGGTGAGCCAGTCGATCGGTGACATGCCGACGAGGTGCAGGAAGTAGTTCACCACGCCGGACTCGCTGTTGAGCATCCACGACCAGGTGGACGCCGACACGATCAGCGGCAGCAGCCAGGGGATCAGGAACAGCGCGCGCAGCGTCGGCGCGAGGCGGAAGTGCCGGTTGAAGAAGACCGCGAGGGCGAGCCCGACGACGTACTGGAAGGCGATCGACGCGAAGGTGAACAGCATCGTGTGCCGCAGCGCCGGACCGAACGTCGGGTCGTCGAAGACGGTCCTGAAGTTGTCGAGCCCGGAGAACGGCGCGTCACCGGAGACGAACGAGCGGACCGTGTAGTCGCGCAGGCTCAGGTCGAGGTTGCGGTACAGCGGATAGACGTAGAACGCGACGCGCTGCCGGACTTCGCCGCGCTGTTCCCGCACGTGCTCGCCGACTCCCTGAAGCGGTGGGGCATGCACGACATCACGGCGTACCTCCACGA